>JAEWML010000102.1 GCA_023393155.1 Bacillota bacterium | reverse complement strand
GGGCGGACATGGCGTTACTCCTTCGTTCTTATGAATCTGATGAACCTTTTTAATTTATCACATCGCCGGGTGCTTTGCAAGATATTGTCCGCAATTCCGGCGGGAAAATCAACTTTTTCAGCGTGTCTGCGCTGAAAAGTCCGAATTTTTGTCTAAAGCGGGCAAAAAGGGGCCCCGGGCCGCGCCCGGGACCCCTTTTTCTCTATGGCGTGCGCGCCGGGAACCGTGTTTCCTCCCTCGCAAAAAGGGTTTATTGCTCCGCCAGCAGCTTGTTCAGCTCCGACATGAAGGTATCGATGTCCTTAAACTGGCGGTAGACGGAGGCAAAGCGGACATAGGCCACCTGATCCAGCTTGCGCAGCTTGTCCATCACCAGCTCGCCGATGTGCTCCGTGGTGATTTCCCGATCCAGTCCGTTTTGCAGCTCCTGCTCCACCTCGTCGGCAATGCGCTCCAGCTCCGCCAGCGGCACAGGCCGCTTCTCGCAGGCGCGGATCATGCCGCCTAAGACCTTGCTGCGGTCAAAGCTCTGGCGGCTGCCGTCCTTTTTCACCGCCACCATGGGCAGGCTTTCCACCGTCTCATAGGTGGTGAACCGGTTGTTGCACGACAGGCACTCCCGCCTGCGGCGGATGCTGGCCCCGTCGTCGGTGGGGCGGGAATCCACAACCTTGCTCTCGGCGAACCCGCAATAGGGGCATTTCATCGGGCGTTCTCCTTCCTGACGGCGGGGCCTGTACATTCCGGCCCGGGGGCGGAAGCATCACGGGGCGGGCCGCGCCGAAAATCATTCTTTGAAGCACAGTATACCACAACGCAAAGCGTTGTGGTATACATCAAATGCGTTTTATGAAATTTTTTTGGGTCCCTTTGCATGGAAGGCTCAGGGCATGATCGGCCTCTCCTGCGAATCGAAGGCATAGACGACGTGCAGCGTCCCCTCAATCCGGCAGATTTTTGCAAAGCAGAACAGCGGAGTAAGCGGAAAGGGCTTTGCCGCGTCGTAGGGGATTGCCACCAGCAGCCGCCCCTCCCCCTTCTGGGTCAGCACGCCGGGAACGCCTTGCAGCATATGGGAAAGCCACGGGGATTTCAGCAGCCGCTCCGGCGCGGGAACCCGTTCCCACGCCCGCTCCCCCTCCCGCCGCGCGTCGCAGCGCAGAAGCTTTCCAAGGTCCGCCGTCTCCCGGCGGCTCAGTCTGCGGCGGATGGAATATGCCCCGCCTTCCGGCGCAAGAACGCCCAAAAGCATTTCGGCCTGCTCCCCCACAAGGTACGCCCGCAAAAAAGCCGGGCCGGGAATGCGGCACGCGGCGCGGTAGTCGGCGTACATCCCGGCTTCGGTCACGCTCAGCTCCCCGGCGGCTCTGCCGTCCAGATACAGCGGATACTTGTCCATGGCGGCTTCCTCTCCCTTCGGGCGGCGCGGGACGCGGCCCACGAAGGGCGCAAAAAGCGCCGCCTGCGCTATCCTATGCGCGGGCGGCAGGCTTTTATGTATGCTTGTTTTTTATGCGTCCGGCTCGTGTCAGCTCACGGAGTAGCCTCCCCGCACCAAAAGCTTTACCCCATCGGACGCGGCCTTTACCGTCCGCCCGTCCACGCTTGCCATGTACAGGTGGTTTTTCACCAGTGCGCCGCCGTTTTCCAGGACCTCGGCGGTGGTTTCATCCACAAGGCCCGGAGAGGACGTTGCGCCGCAGGAAGCCGTTCCCGCCCGGAGCAGCACCTCCGCGCCCACGGAGAGGTTCAGGCTGCCGCCCTTGGTCAAATCCACCACGGTAAAGCTTGTCCCGGCGCTGCCGGTTCCCGTTCCCTGCACCTGGGAAAGAATTTTGGGCAGAAACGTCTCGTTCAGATAGCTCAGCGTCACCAGCGGGTCCCCCTGGGATCCCGCCTCCGCCGCTGCGGAAAATGTAATCATCGCCGTCATAGAAGCCAGCATCAGCGCCCCGGCCCGCAGGCACCATCTGTTTTTCTTTTGTTTCATCAAGCCCTCCCGTCACAGGCGGCGCCAGGGAAAAGAATACGGTTATGTATTCTTTTCTCCGGCATTCCGCCAGCTTGAAGTTAAAATACCCGAGCTAGACCAGTTGGTCATGCTGCAGGCCGAAGCTCACCGCGATTGCGGTGTCAATCTTTTCCATCACCTGTTCATCCACATGTCCCATGTGCTCTCTCAGCCGCCGCTTATCCAGCGTCCGCACCTGCTCCAGCAGGACCACGGAGTCTTTGGAAAGGCCACGGCTGTCCGCCATGGGCAGGTCTATGTGGGTGGGCAGACGGGCTTTCCCCGTCTGAGAGGTGATCGCCGCCGCGATGACGGTGGGACTGTATCTGTTGCCGGTGTCGTTCTGAATAATCAGCACAGGCCGGACGCCTCCCTGCTCGCTTCCCACCACCGGGCTAAGGTCGGCGTAATAAATGTCGCCGCGTTTCACAACACTCGTATCCACAAAGTTCACACTCCGCCGAAAATAGTACCCGCCGCTGAAAACACCTTTTCAGCGTGGCCACTATCATTCTCCCACGCAGCCGGAAAATTTATACGCCGTTTTTCCGGTTCGACCGGCCCCGGTTTATTCTATGCGCCCGGGCGGGTCGGGGTGCGCTTTGGAGCGGTGGAGCGGGGCTTTGCGGACGCATGAACCGGCAAGGCGGCTCAAAGCAGAAGCTGCAAATGACGGTCGGTCATCTCTCCGTTTTCGAGATAGACGCGGGGCACCCGCTTGGAAATGTCGCACGTCAGCTCATAGGTAATGGTGCCTGCCGCCTCCGCCATTTTCTCCACAGGGTTGTTGGGACCGAAGACCTCCACCTCGTCGCCGGTGTGCACGCCGGGCAAATCCGTCAGATCCACCATGCACATATCCATGCAGACACGGCCCCGGATTTTGGCAGGGCCTTGGGGCGTCAGCATCTCCCAGTTGTTGGAAAGGCAGCGCTGAAGTCCGTCGGCATAGCCGATGGGCAGCACGCCGATGCGCTGCTCCCCGGCGGTAAAATACGTCCTGCCGTAGCTGACGGAGGTTTCCGGCGCATAGTCCTTTACAGGGCCGACCGTGGTTTTCAGCGTCATCACCGGCTTTAGGCCCAGCGTGCGGCTCATCGGCTCCGTCCCAAAGAGAATCACGCCCGGACGGCACATATCCCACGCATACTCGGGGTAAAACGCCACGCCGCCGGAGTTGCAGCAGTGGTGAATCGGGAACTTAATCCCGGCGCGGCTTTCCACCTCGCTCACCATATGCGAAAATCGGTCGTACTGCACCCGTGTAAACTCCCGGCTGGAGGCTTTGTCCGGCTCGTCGGACACGCAGAAGTGCATAAAAACCCCCTCCCATGCGAGGTTTGGCAGCTTCAGCGCCTCCAGAATTTCTTCAAGGCTCTGCTGAAAGAAAGCCTCGTCGCACCGGAAGCCCAAGCGGCCCATTCCGGTGTCCAGCTTCAGATGGACCGTCAGGGTTTTGCCGCAGGCGGCGGCCTGGGCGGAATAGGCCCCCGCCATTTCAAGAGAGGGAACGTCCTGTGTCACGCGGCTGTCGATCAGGGCCTCGGTCATGTCGGCGGGGGTGTATCCCAGCAGCAGGATGGGCAGCGTAAGGCCGTTATGGCGCAGCTCCTGCGCCTCCTCCAGATTGGACACGCCCAGATACTCGGCGCCAAGGCGCTCCAGCTTTTTCGCAACCCACACGGCCCCGTGGCCGTAGGCATCCGCCTTCACCACGCCCAGATACTTCGACTTGGGCCCCATCCTCTCCCGAATGGTCCGGTAGTTGTGCGCCAGCGCATCCAGATCGATTTCCGCCCAGGTCCTTCTCAGGAACTTTTCCATACGCTCACCTTCAAATTTTCATTTGTCGGGGTCTTTTGCCGCAGTTATTCTCCGGCCCCTCCATTATCCTCCAGTATAGCACCGAATTGAAAGTCCGTAAACTCCGCCTGCAAAAATATTTTTTCATCCACGGAGATTTCTCCCCGGACGGGGACATGGTCCTCCTCCCGCAGCCACAGTGTGGAGACAATCCTTCCCCCTTCCGCCCCGGTTTGCTCCAGCGCAAGGCGCAAACAGGCATCCTCGCCCCAGTCCTCTTCATTTTCCTCCAGCAGCCAGCCATCCCGCAGGGCGCTCATCAGCCGGGGCAGGCAGGACGCGGGACTGAGCTCCTCCCCGCTTAAAGGGCCTGCCGGAAGGCAGTCGTCCTCATAGAGCAGCGTCAGTCCGTCCCCGTCTATGCGGGCCTTTACTCCCGCCGCCGTCTCCGGCGCCAGCACCTCCACGGTGGACGTCTCCGGGGCGTAATCGCACCGCAGGGTAAAGGCGCTCACCTCGTCGCCGTAAAACGCGGTGACCTCCGCGGTCATTTGGGCGCTTTCCATCTCCTGATACTGCGCCCGCGCGGCCTGGGCCGTCTGCTTTTCTCCCCCGCCGCAGGCACACAGCAGCAGACAGAGCGTTATCATCGGTACACAAGCCGTCGGTTTGCGCACCCGGATATCCCTCCTTAATGTTGTTCCGTCAAAACCGTTTGAAACGCGCTGGGGATGGCCTCCGCCGTGTCCCGGGGCGTCATGCCGTATTCCGTAAGCCACCCGGCGGCGAGATCCCCGGCAAGCCCGTGGAGATAAACCCCGCAGGCCGCCGCCCGCACCGGCGTTGCCCCCTGCGCCAAGAGCGAGGCGATCATCCCGGTAAGCACGTCCCCGCTGCCGCCCTTGGCAAGGCCGGAATTTCCGGTGGGACTTTGAAGCACCGTACCCTCAGGCGTTGCGATGAGCGTGCGGTGGCCCTTGCGCACCAGAATGCAGCCATGGGCCTTGGCAAAGTCCCGGGCGGCCTCCGCCCGGTCCGCCGCCAGGTCCCCGCCCAGGCGGGCGAACTCCCCGTCGTGGGGCGTGAGAATCGTGACGCGGCCCCGCCGCGCGTCCAGACTATCCATATGCCCGGAAAGAACGTTTATGCCGTCGGCGTCCAGCACCACGGGCTTTTCCGTTTCCAACAGGCCCAGAACCAGCTTTTTCGTCTCCGTGGAGCGGCCAAGGCCGGGGCCAAGGGCCAGCACGCCGCACTCCTCCAGCTTTTCCCGCAGGGGCCTGAGGGCTTTTTCACAGAGCATTCCGTTTTTGTCCGGCGCGGGAAAGGGCATGGAGGAAACGCACCTGCCCGCCTCCGCCTGCCAGATAGGCTCCGGCACGCCCAGATATACCAGCCCGCAGCCGCAGCGCTCCGCCCCCAGCGCCGCGAGGTAGGGTGCGCCGGTGTACCCCACCGCGCCGCCCACGATCAAAAGCTTGCCGAAGTCTCCCTTATGGCCGTCGGTTTTCCGGGGCGGCAGCGCCTCCCGGACAAATTCCATGGTAAGCTCCTGCGTTTTCATGGTGTTCTCCCCTCCGGGCTTAGCGCCCAAACCTTGTCTCCCGCCGTCTTTTAATTTCACGGCGTGAAATGCTTTTTCGTTGACCCTAATTATAGTGCCCCGCAGCCGGATTGCAAGGGTTTAAAGCCGGCAAAAATTTTTAAGAGCTTTTTTTCGTAAGCCTGCAACTTTTTTGCTTCCTTCAGCGTCTTTTAATAGAAGTATTATGGCAACACCGCGCAAAGGGAAGCGTGGAATTGCGCAGTCAGATTTTTCGTCAGACGAAACAAAAGCCGCAGCAAATACTGGTTGTATTTGCGAGGATTTTTGTGAAGTATGATGGAAAAGATGCAAGCAAGTCTGCGCTTCAGGTGTCAGCCGCTCTTTGTGCGGTGCTGCCTTATATTTAACCAAACAAGACGGGAGGCTCTCTTCATGAGAAAACGCGCCTTGACGCTGATTTTATCCGCCGCGCTGGCCCTGTCCGCGTCCGCCTGCGGGAAGCTCGCCGGGGGGACTTCCTCCGCCTCCTCCCTTCAGGAGGAAGCCGCTCCAAACGAGCTGACGGAGGCGGACGTACTGGCGGCCTATGAACGGGCGGCGGAGGTTTACGACTGGTTTGATCTTTGCTCCCTCCCCACCTCCGGCGACCCGGTGGCGGAGGACGGCAAGCCCTACGACCCCAAGCAGGGCGCGCCTTCCTACCGTCCGGTAGCGCACGAAAGCCTGAAAACCTACGCCGATTTGGACGTTTGCGTGCGCGGCTGCTTCATCCAGCAGCTATCGGACGAACTGATGGGCGGCGGCACGGGCTATCGGGACATCGGCGGACGGCTCTATGCAGCTGACGCGGCCAGAGGCAGCAACCTATCCCTGCTGGGCAAAGCCGTCAGCGCGGAGCAGGCGGGCCCGGACCGCTGGGCCGTGACCGTGACCTTTTACGCCGACAGCTATGAATGGGAGCGGCCCCTTGCCACCGTGGGGTATTCCCAGAAGACGCTGGATTACATCAAAACGCCGGACGGCTGGCGCTTTTCCACCTTCTGCCCCTCCGACGCGCTGGACGAGACGGCAAAAACGGTGTTTCACTTCTCCTATGACCCGGACGACTTTACGGAGGAAGGGCGGGACATGGAGGACTGGTCCGCCCTTAAATTGGCCTGCTGGCTGCTTCATGCCGACGGCGGCTTTTTTGAAGGTGCAAGCGACTACTTTACCCTTCGGCTTTTAAATGACCCGGACGAGTGGTTTTCGGCCCTATCCGTGTTTCCGGACAGTCCGTGGGAGCATCGGGATTCCGTAATCGCCAACTCGGCTTGGGCTGCCTACGGCTGGCTTTCCGCGGAGGAGCAGGTGCGGCTTGAGGAGCTTTTGAACGCCTATCAGCCCAAAAACAACGCGGAGACTGCCCTGCTGAACGCTATAAAGGCAGCATGGCTGCAGGCGAACCAGCTCAATCGGGATGACGTGAACGCAGCGTTTTGTCTGGTGGCAAACGAGCAATGCCTCGTTCTTGGGAAAAAGAGCGGCGCGTACCCGTGGCTTTACAAGGACCTTCCCGAAAAGCCCACATCCGTCGGAACAGGCGACAACGGTGAAAAGGTTTATGCGTTTTCCTACGGCGGCGTGGATGTAAAATATTACACCTACTCCGATACCGACGGCGAAGTCAGCTTTGTGAATCGCATGGAAACTGCCTCCCCGGCTGTAAAAACCTGGTGGGGCGTGTCCGTAGGGGATAAAGAGAACGATATTTTAGCCGCCTATCCGGAAGCGGCGTATACCGACAGAATCCGCGCGGAGGACGGCGACGGCGCATGGGTCTGGCCCGGCGGCGGGGAAATGCTGGGAAGTCACATCACATTTTTCATGAGGGACGGCGCGGTATCCGAAATTCTGATGGAAAACCTTTCGGACTGATCAGCTCCCCCGTTTGGCGCAAAATACGCCGGGCGGGGGATTTTCCTCTTGCATTTCCTTGAGTTTCATGCTATAAGTGGTAGTTGAAAACAGCGTTGAACGGGAAAATAGCGATTCTCCGCCGCCAAGAGAGGGCTGGTCACCGGCTGCAAGCCGGCCCGCGGCGCGTCGTTTGGTTCGCCCGGGAGTTGCCATGGAGACATGGCCGGAGGCCCACCGTTACAAGGGTTCAAGCGCGCGCGGCACTCCGCGCGAATTTGGGTGGTACCGCGGAAGCTGAGCCTTTCGTCCCAATCTGGGGACGAGGGGCGTTTTTTTATGCCGTCCGCCCCCTGAAATACGTGATTTCTGTAATATAAAGGGTAAAGGAGCATCAAGTATGAAGGAACAACTGGAAGCCATCCGCAAAGCCGCGCTGGAAGCTGTGTCCGGTCCTCAGGCCGTCGCGGACTTAGAAGCGCTGCGGGTGAAGTATCTGGGCAAAAAGGGCGAGCTGACGGCCCTGCTCAAGCAGATGGGCGGCCTGTCCGCCGAGCTGCGCCCGGTGATGGGCCAGCTTGCCAACGAGGTGCGCGCCGAGCTGGAGGCCGCCATCGAGAATCAGGCAGGTCTTTTGGAGCGCAAGGCCATGGAGGCAAGGCTTGAAAACGAGGCCTTAGACGTGACGATTCCCGGCAAAAAGCTGCGCATGGGCCACAAGCACCCCATGTACAGCGTACTGGATGAAATCAAGGACATTTTTATCGCTCTGGGCTTTGAAATTCTGGACGGGCCGGAGGTGGAGCTGGCAGACTATAACTTCACCAAGCTGAACACTCCCGCCGACCATCCCGCCCGGGAATGGTCCGACACGTTTTATCTCACGGAGGATTCGGGCGTCCTGCTGCGGACCCAGACCTCCAACATGCAGATTCGCGCCATGGAAACCCGGGAGCTGCCCATCCGGGTGCTGTCCCCGGGCCGGGTGTACCGCAAGGACGAGGTGGACGCCACCCACTCTCCCATGTTCCATCAAATTGAGGGCATTGTCGTGGACAAGGGCGTTACCATGGGCGACTTGAAGGGCACGCTGAACGCCGTCATCCGCAGGATTTACGGCGAGCACACCGTCACCCGCTTCCGCCCCCACCACTTCCCTTTCACGGAGCCGAGCTGCGAAATGGACATTCAGTGCCACAAGTGCGGCGGCGTGGGCTGCCCCACCTGCAAGGGCGAGGGCTGGATCGAGGTGCTGGGCGCGGGGATGGTCCATCCCAAGGTGCTGAAAAACTGCGGCATTGACCCGGAGGTCTACTCCGGCTTCGCCTTCGGCATGGGGCTGGAGCGGCTGGCCCTTGGCCAGTTCAAAATCAGCGACATGCGGCTGATCTTTGAAAACGACGTGCGGTTCCTGGAACAATTCTGATAAGGGGAGAGGGATACGATGTTACTGTCCAGAAAATGGCTGAATGAATTTGTGGAGGTGGACGCCTCCGACCGGGAATTCGCCGAGGCGATGACCCTCTCCGGCTCCAAGCAGGAGGTGACGGCCGACCTTGGCGCGGAAATAAAAAACGTGGTGGTGGGCAAAATTACAGAGATAAAGCGCCACCCGGACTCGGACCACATGTGGGTTTTGCAGGTGGACACAGGCGATGAACCCGTTCAGATTGTCACCGGCGCGTGGAACATCCATGAGGGGGATCTTGTCCCCGTGGCAAAGGACGGGGCGCTGCTTCCCGGCGGCGTAAAAATTGAGAGCGGCAAGCTCCGGGGCGTGGAATCTCAGGGGATGCTGTGCTCTTTAAAGGAACTGAATCTCACCGCCGAGCACGATTATCCTTACGCCGCAATTAAAGCCGCGGCGATTTTGGGGGACTATACCCCCCTGAAGGGGCAGGAGCCCTCCATCCCGGCGGATATCCAGCCGGGGCATAAGCTGTTCGGGTCGGTGTCCGCAGGAAAGGTTTTGGAATGCGCCGCCCAGCCGGGCGGCCTGTATCACACCGTTTTGGACCTTGGCGGCAGCACCGCCATGCTTGACGACGACTGCCAGAACCTCCACGAGGGGGACATGGTGGCTTACGACGCCAAGGAGGAAAAAATCTGCACGCCCGGCGACCTTCGCGCCCAGCCATCCGAGTTCCCCCACTGCATCACCGACGGCATCTGGATTCTCCGGGAGGAGAACGTGCAGCCCGGCGATGATGTGGCAAAGCTGATCGGCTGCGACGACCATGTGGTGGAATTTGAAATCACCCCCAACCGGCCGGACTGCCTGAGCATCATCGGCCTTGCGCGGGAGGCCGCCGCCACCTTCCGAAAGCCCTTAAAGCTCCACACCCCGGAGATTCAGGGCTGCGGCGGCAGCATCGCGGAGCTGGCGGACATTGACATTGAAGACGGGGACCTGTGCCCCCGGTACACCGCCCGGATGGTCAAAAACGTGAAAATCAAACCGTCCCCCGCATGGATGCGGGAGCGGCTGCGCAACTCCGGCGTACGGCCCATCAACAACATCGTGGATATCAC
>JAEWML010000233.1 GCA_023393155.1 Bacillota bacterium | reverse complement strand
CCACGGTGACGGCCGGACGGTATACGCGCTTGCCGATCATGGCGTCATAGGCGTCCGCCACCGCAAGAATGCGGCAGACCATGGGGATTTCCTCTCCCTTCAGGCCCCGGGGATAGCCCCTTCCGTCCCAGCGCTCATGGTGGGCGAGAATCATCTCCGCCACGCTGGAAAGCTCCGGCGTCGCCTGAGCAATGCGGAAGCCGATCTCGGGATGCCGCTTCATTTCTCCCCACTCCGCGTCGGTGAGCGGCCCCGGCTTTCTCAAAATATCGGGGTTGACGCCCACCTTCCCCACGTCGTGCAGCAGGGCAAGGAGGGACAGCTCGTCCATCTCCTTGAAGGAGAGCTGGAGCTTTTTGCCCACGGCGTGGCAATACTTTTCCAGACGCTTGGAGTGCTCCTCCGTTTCGTTGCTCTTTTCATAGAGCGTTGCAAGCAGCGTGCTGATGATGGCGTTGCGGTAGCTCTTGCCGTCCAGCAGCTTCTGCTGATACATGTATTCCTCCGCCCGCTGCAGCGCGGCCTGTACGGCGGTGTCGGCGCCGTCCTTGCACGCGCACCCCAGCGACAGGCTGAGCGCCAGACTGCTCCCCTTGATTTCAACCTGAATATTCCTGATGCGCCGGATCACCGCCTCCGCTTCCTCCAGCCCCTTCCCGGGCATGAGAATCACAAATTCGTCTCCGCCCAGCCGAGCGACAAAATCGTCCCTGCCGCTGCACTCCCGCAACATCTTGGCCACGCTTTTAAGCAGCGCGTCCCCCGCGCTGTGGCCAAACACGTCGTTGGTGATTTTGAGGCCGTTTACATCCGCCATAATCACCGAAACAGGAACCTCTCCCGCCGCGTCCATGCGGCTCATCGTCTCTTCAATGTACCGTCGGTTATACAGGCCCGTCAAAGAGTCGTGATAGCTCAAAAACTCGATTTCCCTGCTGTGGGCCTTCTCGCTGCTGACATCCCGGAAAACCATCACAACACCCATGATATCCTGACTCTCATCCCCGCGGATGGGGGCGGCGCTGTCGGCAATCGGCGTGGGTCTGCCCTGCCGGTCCACCAGCTCCGTGTGATTGGCAAGGCCCATTACCAGACCTGTCTCCAGCACCTTTTGCACCGGATTTTCCGCCAGTCGGCCCGTCTCCTCGTTGCGCAGAACAAATACTTCGGAAAAGGGCCTGCCCAAAGCCTGTCCGTCGCCCCAGCCCGTCAGCCGCTCGGAAACGGCGTTTATTCCTGTGATAATCCCCGCCCGATCCGTGGTAACCACGCCGTCGCCGATAGACTGGAGCGTGGTGTGCAGCAGCTCCTTCTCCCGCAGCAGCTCCTCCCGATAGCTTTCCCGCTCGGTCACATCGAATAAAATCGCGTAAAGCAGCCTGCGGCCTTTGTCCCAAATCTCAGAGGCGTATACGTCCAGCAGCCTTGTCTCTCCGCTTCTCAGGCGGTGGGGCGCTGCCACAAAAAGCGCGCCCGCATCCATTTTCCCGTGTATCTTTTGGAGCTGAATGTCACCGGGCAGAAGGTTTAACTCCTGCACGTTCTTTCCCAGCATTTCCTGTTTCTCAAAGCCGAAATAGCGCAGCAGGGCGGGGTTTGCGTCCATAATTTCTCCCGTGTCCGCGTCTATCACCACCTTCAGCGCGCTGTGCTGCTCAAACATCGCCTGAAACCGCGATGCAAACGCCCGGTTGCTCCGTTGGGCCGCCTTCAGCTTTTCTTTGTTGGAAAGAAGCTGGTAGAAAACAATCCCCGCCGCCGACACGGTAATCAAAACGGTGGTAATGCTGGTGGTCACCACATCCCGAAACAGCACGGCGGAGCGCAGCAGCACGTCGGGTCCCCGCACAACGGTCACAAGATACCAGCCGTTATACTCCAGATGCGCGGAAGAAAGAAAATACGTATCCCCCTTGCGAAAAAAAGCGGCGCTGGAGGAGCCCCCGTTCATCACGCCTATGGCTATTTTACCGGCCTCCGTCTCCGACAGGCCGTATCCCCGCAGATCGTCAAACAAGTTTCCCCGGTGCTCCGGCTGATAGGTGTTATAGACAATCTCTCCGCTGCCGGTGACAACGCAGCTATATGGATTCTGATAAACGCCGCCGTCAGAAGCGCTGGAAAGCAAGTTTTTCTCCTTCAGGCGGATGCACAGCGCGCCGATCATGCCGGAATCGCCGGTCAGCGGCCTGATAATCACAAGGTCCTTCTTTACTCCCTCGCCGACTACCGCGCTGATGACGGTGACGCCCTTTTGAAGTCGTTCCGCATCCTCTTGGCTGATCGGCAGCTTTCCCTCCTCAATTTCCTCTACGGAAAGATATGTCACAAAATCGCCGGATACAAAGCCGCTGTGCCGGTCCAAACGCTCTTGAATATCTCCCGCAAGCCCGGCTTCCGAGCTCAAAAGCAGGGCTTCCGCCGTTTTCAGGGACTTCAGCGCCCCCGTAATGTCCCGCTTGATGCCCACGGCGGTGTGCTGGGTATTGGTATTCAGACTGGAGGCAACGATTCTCTCAAATTCCACGTCCAGCTTTTGCTTCTCCCACAGTAACAGTAAGCCAATGGACATCGTAAACACCAGGACAATCAGCACAAAGCCCCGGACCGACCCCTTTTTTAACGCCAGCACAAGCTTTTCCTTGGCGCTCTTCACACAGTTGCCTCCTTTAATGTATCCCGACTTGTCATCGCTCCGTCAAAACGGGGTGAACTCCAAAGGAATCGTTTTGCGTCATTTCCAAAACCGCACCGGTATCCTCTGCCTATTTATAAGCGTGCAGCCTCCCAGCCAAGAGGCGCTTCCTCAAATACGCGCAAATTTTACTATGTTATTATGACATTATACAGCATGTTCTTTTTTATGCATACTGAATTTCTCTATATTTCAATCATTTTTGTCTAATCCGCTTAAATTTTTAAGAGAATTGGCTTATTTTCCGCCGAATATTTTGCTTTTCGTATATACCGCGTCCCACCCCCTTAAAGCAGGTGTTGGAGTCCTTGCAGCAATGTAACGAAACCCCTTGAAATATGAAATAAATTCCCTTTTTGAAACCGGTTTTGCCGGTGTCTTCCTCCCAGAAAAACGCGACTCTTCCCCGGGCATAGCCGAAGACGCAGGACCCATTATATTTTGGCAGAGTAGAAATTTAAAATATTTATTTGGAATATATTGTAAATTAACTTACAAAATGGTATAATGGCCTTCAGATACACCGACAGGCCAAATGGAACGGAGGAAACACAGCATGGCGACTTCATCGGACTACGTGGAATTTGTGTGTGAGCAGTTGGACAGCCCGGGAACGGTACGCAGCAGAAAAATGTTTGGCGAGTACATGATCTACGTGAAGGACAAGCCCATTCTTCTGGTGTGCGACAACACTGTGTTCGTAAAAATCGTCCCGGAGCTTGCCCCGGTGATGGGCGGCGCGGCGCGGGGATTTCCCTATACGGGCGCAAAGGAGCATTATATTCTGGACATTGAGGACCGGGCCGCCCTGCGGGCCGCCGTGGAAATTCTGGAGCCCATCACCCCCCTTCCCAAGGCCCGCAAAAAAAAGTAAGAAAAGGCCCATATCCGAGGCTGTGCCGCAGGCTTTATATCAGGCTGTGCGCACATTGGAAATACCAATCTGGACGGTAGCCATATCCGCGCGCACCCTCTGTGAATCGCACAAAAATAGACGTTTTATAGACGCTCTATCATGTAATATACACCTAATCACGGAAAGAAATCGGAGGAAGTCCCGCAGGGGAATTCCGGTTTTCCGTGAAGCTTTTGCCGGGGTATTTCAGGAGAGGGCCATGTGAGAAAGCGCTGTCTTGCCCAGACCGCGTCCGCCCGCATCCGACCGCCTTCGGCACTGATTGTCCGACTTCAGACGCGGACAGTCTTTCCTGTGTCTGTATTGTTGCAGCGAATCTGTCCGGAAAGGAGGGCAATTACGGAAAATGGAAAAAGCGGACGCACCGGCGAAGTCCGGCTCTCCGCTCTGCAAAGTTTCCCGTAAGCACTGCAAAATTCAACAATCATAAGGAAAGAGATTTCTAGCGTTTTTGAGATTTAGAGATCTTTTAGGAAAGGGAGATTGAAATAATGTCTATTTTATTGAATCCGGTTCTTGTGTCTGTGGTGGTCCTGTGTGTCCTGTGCCTGCTGAAGCTGAACGTTCTTCTGTCCCTGATCATCTCCGCCATTGTTGGCGCCGTTTTGGGCGGCATTGACATTCCCTCCGCCATGGGTATCCTGACCGCCGGCTTCAGCGTAAACGGCGGCACCTCTTTGGCTTACCTGCTGCTGGGCACCTTTGCCACCGCCATCGCCGCCACGGGCCTGGCCGACATGATGTCCAAGAAGCTCTCCAAAATCATGGGAAAGAACGCCAAGTTCCTTCTGGTAGTGCTGGCCGGCGTGGCCTGCCTGTCCCAGAACCTGATTCCCGTTCACATCGCTTTCATTCCCATCATGATTCCTCCCCTGCTGAGCCTGTTCAACGAGCTGAAGCTTGACCGCCGGGCTGCCGCCTGCTCTCTGGCATTCGGCCTGAAGGCTCCCTACATCTCCATTCCCTTTGGCTTCGGCGCCATCTTCATGGGCATCATTGCCGACAATATGACCAAGAACGGCATGCCCACCACCATCGGCGAGATTGCGAGATACAACTGGATTCTCGGCGTTGCCATGCTGATTGGCCTGTGTTTGGCCATCTTTGTCACTTATCGTAAGCCCCGTGAGTACAAGGAGCTGTCTGTGGACGTGTCCGCCACCGAGGCTATCTCCGATAAGTTCACCAAGGAGCACGCCGTCACCCTTCTGGCCATTGTTGTGGTGGTTGCCGTTCAGATTCCCACCGAGTCTCTGGCTCTGTCCGCCCTGTGCGGCCTGATGGTCATGTTTGTGTTCGGCGCCATCAAGTGGAAGAAAATTGACGAGCAGTTTGAGGGCGGCCTCAAGATCATGGGCATGATTGCCTTTATCATGTTGGTGGCCGGCGGCTATGCCGACGTGATCAAGTCCACCGGCGCGGTGGATGAGCTGGTTCAGGCCGCTATCGGCATCATGGGCGGCAACAAGATTGTCGCCGCCACCGTTATCACCCTGATTGGCCTTCTGGTCACCATGGGCATCGGCAGCTCCTTCAGCACCATCCCCGTGGTTGCGGTGCTGTATGTGCCTCTGTGCCAGCAGATGGGCTTCTCCGTGCCCGCCACCGTCATTCTGATGTCCGCTGCCGCCGCTTTGGGCGACGCCGGCTCTCCCGCTTCCGACACCACCTTGGGGCCCACGGCCGGTCTGAATGCAGACGGACAG
>JAEWML010000135.1 GCA_023393155.1 Bacillota bacterium | reverse complement strand
CGGCGGAGGAATACGAGTTTGAGCCGGAGCTGAAAACCTATGACGCCGAGGGCCGCGCGGATTTATACTGGAACACGGTGGCGGGCTGCGTCCGCCGGGACTGGGGCGGCGCACTGGAGGGCCTGTTTGCCTCCTTCGAGGGCTTGACAGACCGCCGGATTTATGAACAGCTCGCGTGGCTGGGGCTGGAGAGCGCGGCGTTTGCTCGGGAGCGGGACGACCGCCCCGCCATGGCGGCCCTGCGGCAGAGCTATGCCCGCAAAACGCTTGCGGCCTTTGAACGCACCCCCTCGGACCGGCTTGTCCACGTCCTCACCGCCGGACGCTGCCGGGAGATTTTGGGGCGGGACTGCGGGCTGAAGGGCAGCGACCGGGCGCTTCTTGTCGCGCTGGACCTGCCGGGGGAGCTGGACGGGGCGGCGCTTCTGGAGCATCTGGAGCAGACCCTTGCGGTCTGGTTCGGCTATGCGCCCGCGGACCCCGCCGACGCCGAAGATCCGGAGAAGCTGCGGGCCGTGAGAAGGCTGCGCCTGTTTGGCAGGCGGCAGAAGAATAAGGCCCCCCTGCCCAGCCTTCGGGAGTTTGGCTTCGGCTTTGGCGAGCACGCTCAGGCTGTGGAGGGGGGCGGAGGCCCCGCGCCTCAGCGGCGGCTGGGGGAGATGACCCTGGCCCAGAGCGAGGAGGCCCTCCGTGCTTATATCTCCAGCTATTTCGGCGCGTCGCTGTACCCGGCGGACCGGGTACAGCGTTTGGAGCGGGAGCTGTGCGTCGGGGACCACAAGGGCTGCAAGCTTTATTACGCCCGGGGCGGGGCGGAGCTTGACAAGCACGCCAGGGGCTTCGCGGCGGAGCAGCGCCGCTTGGCGCTGCGGCAGATGGAGAAGAACAAAGCGGCCTATGAAGCAAATTCCACCGTCAACCGGATGACCGTGGCGCGGCTGGCCGCCCGCATCCGCAACGCCATGCAGACCCATTTGCAGCCCGAAACCGTGCGTACCTCCGCGGGACTGCTGGACGCGGCCCGGGTCTGGCGGGCGGGGTGCCTGGGAGACGATAAGGTGTTCACCCGCATCCTGCGGGGAGACCCGGGCGCACTGTGCGTGGACCTTCTGCTGGATGCCTCCACCTCCCAAATTTCGCGGCAGGAGACTGTTTCCGCGCAGGGATATATGATTGCGGAGAGCCTGACCCGCTGCGGCATTCCCGTGCGGGTGACGGCGTTTTGCTCCCTCAGCGGCTACACGGTTTTAACCCGCTTTCGGGACTATGGGGAGACGGACCGGAACGAAATGATCTTTCACTATTTTACCACCGGCTGCAACCGGGACGGGCTGGCCGTCCGGGCCTTGGGCCGGGATTTGGAGGACGCGCCCTGCGAGCACCGGCTGGTGATTCTCCTGTCCGACGCAAAGCCCAACGATGTGATTAAAATTGCCAGAAGCGGCGGCTTCCGGGATTACGCGGACCGCGTGGGCGTGGTGGATACGGCGCAGGAGGTCCGCAGCCTTTCCCGCACAGGCGCGGCGGTGGTGTGCGTTTTCACCGGGGAGGACGAGGATTTGCCCGCCGCCCGGACCATCTACGGGCGGAATTTTACCCGTATCCGGCGGCTGGATCAGTTTGCCGATACGGTGGGGACGCTTCTTCAAAATCAGATTTGCAACCTGTAAAGGTTCTAAAAGGTCCGGTAAAAGCCGGAGTTTCAAAAACGCAGGGGTCCCGCCTTTTGGCGGGGCCCCCTCAGCTTTTTTGTCTGAATGCGGTAAAGTGCCTGGCTGATGGGGAGAAAGTTTCCTTTGGCATCGTGACTCAGTTGATGCTGGACCCGGAGGCGGACATGGCGCAGGCGGAGGAGCTGGTGGACTTTATGGTCCGGCTGGGTCTTCCCGTGACCATGGAAGACATCGGCCTGGATCAGGTTCCGGAGGAGGAGCTTATGGCATCGTGCCGCAAGCAGTGCGTTCCCGGCAGCCGGCTGGACGCCGTCGCGCAGGGCATCACCGCGGAGGAGCTGATGCGGGCAATGCACGCGGCTTCTGCTTTCGGAGCGAGCCGCAAACTGAAGTAATCCCAGTGAACACATAAAGGCGAGGGGCCGCTCTTTAAAGAACGGCCCCTCGCTTCAGTCTGTCGAAAAAGCTTAAATGGCGGGGAGGTGTCATCCGGACTCCTCCACAGACTGAGGAGTCCCACCTTTTGGCGAGGCCCCTGCACGATTTTGGAGGGGAGAAAAAGTACAGAAAAGTTATTCCTTGGGAATGCAGATGCGCTGGCATTTCACAAGGTTCTCGAAGTCCACATTGGGGTTTGCCGCCATAATCGCCGCGGGAGGAAGGTTAAACAGATTTGCAATCCGGTTGAGCGTATCTCCGGATTTGACGGTGTAACGGCAGGCCGACCCTTGGCAGAGGTTCATGGGAATGCGGATATACGTGCCTTCCCGCAGGCAGTATAGCTGCGTGCCGGGGTTGCTTCGGATGATGCTCTCCATGCTGACGCAGTGGGCTTTTGCGATCTGACAGATGTTGTCGCATTTTTTCACTCTGTACAAAAACGTATCGGAGGGGGGCTGCGGCTGCGCGGGCATCTGTGTGGGTGGCTGTGCGGGCGGCTCCATATCGGCCGGAATGCAGATTACGCTTCCGATGCGCAGGTTCTGGGCATCCAGACCGGGGTTGAGGTCCAGAATGCTCCGCACGCTGACGCCGTACATCTGGGAAAGCTTCCAGAGGGTGTCGCCCCTCCGAATCGTATAGGAGAAGGTTTCATCCCCGCAGACAGAGGACGACGTGGAAGGCATGGTGGTGGTTTTTGTGGTTGTGGAGGTGGTTTCCGAGGTTTTTGACGTCACAGAGGGGTAGGTAATGGTGGGACCTTTAATGGTGGGCGCGGTGATTGAGGGCAGAGTAATTGAGGGCGGCGTAATACCCGTAGACGTAATGGATGGAAACGTGATAGACGGCGCCGTAATAGTCGGAGGCGTAATGGTTGGGGGCGTAATTGTGATAGGCATCGTCACAGACGGCTCCGGCGCGGGGGCAAAGGGGATGCAGATTACAGTGCCCACCTGCAAATTTTGGGCCTCCAGACCCGGGTTGAGACTGAGAATGCTTTGCACGCTGACGCCGTAAATCTGGGCGAGCTTCCAGAGAGT
>JAEWML010000111.1 GCA_023393155.1 Bacillota bacterium | reverse complement strand
GTGAAGGCCGCATGCCGGGTGGCGCTGGAGCGAACGGAGGGGATGCTTGCGGACCCCGCGCCCTCAATTTACCTCACGGAGTGCCGCCCCAGCGCCATGGAATACAGCGTGTACTGCTGGGCGGCGACGGCGGATTTCTGGACGGTCTACCTGACTCTGGGGGAGAACCTGCGGAGGGTCTTCGAGGAGCAGGGCATTGAAATGGCCTACGACCATCTGAACGTCCATATTTTGGACGGAAAAAACACATAAAACATTGAAAACACAAAAGTCCCGTGAGATTTTGTCGAAATCTCACGGGACTTTTTATAATAATGTGGGATTTGGTCCCAAATTATAAGAAGTGGTCAAAGCTCCTTCACCTCGTACAAATCTGTGCGTCGGGCGGAGAGAATGGGAAGCTGGTTACGCACAGACTGGATTTTGGAGAGGTCCAGCTCGGCGTACAGCACTGTGGCCTCGCCTTCCGCGCGGCACAGCACCGTTCCCCAGGGGTCCACGGCAAGGGAGTTGCCGTAGGCCACGTAGGACGCATCCGGGTTCCGGGCGGAGGATACCCCCACGGTAAAGCACTGATTGTCCACCGCCCGCTGGCGGAACAAAAGCTCCCAGTGGGCGGGACCGGTGGTCATGTTGAAAGCCGCCGGGACGAATATGCACTTCGCGCCCCGCAGGGCCATGCACCGGGCCAGCTCCTCAAACCGCAGGTCAAAGCAGATGCAAAGCCCCATGACCCCAAACTCCGTATCAAAGGTGGTAATCTGATCGCCGGGGGTGAGAGTGTCGGATTCAAAAAACCGCTGCCCGCCCGCAACGTCGATGTCAAACAGATGGGCCTTGCGGTGGCGGGCAAGCTCCCGGCCTTGGCGGTCGTAGACATAGGACGCGTTGTAAACGTTTCCGCCCGCAAGCTCGGGGACGGAACCGCCCACGATATAAATACCAAGCTCTCCAGCAAGCCGGGAAAGCGCGGTCTGCGCCTGCCCGCCCGCCGTTTCGCCAAAGGCCCGGAAGCAGGCATTGTCGTAAGGACAGCAGAACATCTCCGGCAGAACGGCGAAATCCGCGCCGTTATTCGCCGCTTCCCGGATTTTTTCTCGCGCGAGGGAAATGTCGGCGGCCTTGTCGCCGGTGCCGCCCGCCAGTTGAATCAGCGCGACCTTCATAGAAACGCTCCTTTCTTGGAAAAACCCTGTTTTCCCGGCATTTTTCGTTTTCCGAACAAAGCCTGGGGTAATTTTTATACTGCTTACAGGCCGTTGACCACCCGCTTGGGCCGCCTGCCGGACAGTACGTGCTCCAAATCCTCAAACAGCATTCGATGTGCCGCGCGGAAAGCGGACTGGGCCACGCCGCCGTAATGGGGGCAGAGAACCAGCCTGTCCGGGAACTCTGCCGCCAATCGAACCAGAGGATGATCCGCCCCGGCGGGTTCCGGCTCGTAGCAGTCCAGCGCCACGCCGGCGAGCCGTTCCTCCCGCACGGCGTTGCAAAGGGCCTCGTCGTCAATAATCGCGCCCCGGGCGGTGTTCACAAGGAAGGCCGTAGGCTTCATCCGGGCAAGAAATTCCCGGTTTACAAGTCCCCGGCTTTGGTCGTTCGCGGGCAGGTGAAGACTGACGATGTCGCTCACCGCCGCCAGCTCCTCCAACGGGAGATAGCGGGCGTTCAGCCGCGTCTCCGTCTCCGTGTCTCGGCGGTGGGGCGCGTAATAATACACTGTGGCTCCAAAGGGGCGCAGCCGCTCCGCCACCGCCTGGCCGATGGCGCCAAAGCCCAACAGCCCTACGGTGGAAACGGACAAATCCGCGGGAACATCCCGCTCCACCAGGCGCACGGCCTCGGCCTGACTGCCCGCGCGAACCATGCGGTTGCCCCACAGGACCCGGTGGAGCAGCATGCCCATCAGCGTCACGGACAGCTCGGAAACCGCTGCCGCGTTGCACCCGGCGCAGTTGCACACGTAGATGCCCCGGGCCCGGGCCGCCTCCAGATCAATGCGGTCAAAGCCTACGCCCTCGGAGTGAATCAGCTTCAGGTTGGGCATGCTGGAAATCAGCTCCGCCGACACGGGAGTCACGGGCGTGACAAACAGCGCGTCCGCGTCGCCCGCGGCGGCAAGCCACTCCGCCTCGGTCCCCTCCCGGTCGCAGAAAACCAGCTCCGCCAATTTGGCGGCGGGAAGGTCTGAACCAAAGGCGTCATAGCGGGATTTGGGGGCCAGTACCAATACTTTCATAAGCACAGTCCTTTTATGATGATTTTTCCCCGTCCCCGGCCGAATTTTCCGCCGGGCCTGTGGAGCTGCCGTCCTTCACGCCGGGGTTTTCTTCAAAATCAGGGGGTTTAGTGGTCTTCTCAACGGATTCCTCCGCCGCGGGCGAGGGTACGACGTTTTCTGTGGCAGCTTCCTCCGCCGGCGCCGGCTCCGCCAGTCCCCGCGCCGCGCGGACGTCCCGGGGGGTAATTTTCATCAGGTCGTCCCGGGAAACGGTTTCCATGGCGGCCAGCCGGTTGGCCTGATTGACCAGAAGCCGCTCAAAAATATTCCGCACGCCCCGGGCGTTGCCAAAGGCGATGGAATCCGCGCTTTCCTCCGCGATAAATTCCCGGACCAGATGCCGGGTTTCCTCCTCCGGCTGATAGCAGCCCTTTTTGCACTGAATGTCAAAAATGGCCAGCAGCTCCTCCGGGGTGTAGTCCTCAAAATGCAAAAATCGGTTGAACCGGGATTCAAGGCCGGGGTTGGAGTGGACAAAGTCGTCCATCAGCCCGTCGTACCCGGCGACGATGACCACCAAATCGTCCCTGTGGTCCTCCATGGCCTTGAGGAGGGTGTCGATAGCCTCCTGACCAAAGTCGTTTTCCGCCCTGCCGTTGAGGGCGTACGCCTCGTCGATAAACAAAACGCCGCCAAGGGCCGCGTCGGTTACCTTGCCGGTTTTAATGGCGGTCTGGCCCACGTAGCCGGCCACAAGGCCGCTGCGGTCCACCTCCACCAGATGCCCCTTGGAGAGGATGCCAAGACTGTGATAAATCCGGGCCATCAGCCGGGCCACGGTGGTTTTGCCCGTGCCCGGGTTGCCGGAGAACACCATGTGGAGGCTCAAATCCGCCACCGGCAGGCCGTGGTCTTTCCGCAGTTGATGGACCGTGGCCAGATCAATGAGGTTTTTCACCTCTTTTTTCACGGCGGTCAGGCCGATGTAGCCGTCCAGCTCCGCCTGCAAATCCTCAATTTTCTCCGGGGGCGGGGCGGGCTGCTCCGCAGGATCCCCCTCGCCGTTTCCGGTGGAGGCGGCGGTGCCGCCACTCTCTTTTGCCCCGCCGGTTTTCAGCGGAGGTGCGGGGGGCGCGGTCGGGGTTTTCGGCTCGGCAGACTCCGGCGGAGCCGAAGGGTGGCCCCAGAAATCCGTTTCCATGCGGCGCAGACTGTTTTCCGACATGGCGCGGATTACATCCAACTGCTGTAAAATAATCTGGTCCTTTTTGCTGATGTCTTTCCTGTCCATACGCTCACGCTTTCATTAAAGAGGTGTGCTCCAGCGCCCGGAACAAAAGTCCCGCCGCAAAGCCCGTCAAAGCCCCGGTAAACAGGGATACCCCCAGCAGAAGGGGAAGATAATAGAGGGGAGCCGCGTTGCCCAGCGTCAAAATCGCCGCCGCCACCTGGCCGCAGTTGTGGGCCGCCGCGCCGCCCACGGATACGCCGTATACCGACAGTGGCCGGAACCGGGACAGCAGGGCCATTGCTCCCATGGCGCACAGCCCGCCCAGCAGGGAGAACAGCAGTGCGTTCACATTTCCGGCGAACAGCGCCCCCAGCGTGCACCGGGCAATGAGAATTAAAAGCGCCTGCCCCGCCCCCAGCGCGTACAGCGCGAAGACGGTGACGATATTTGCAAGTCCCAGCTTCACCCCCGGAAGGGGAATGGCAAGGGACAGGGGAAGGAGATTTTCCGCGTAGCTCAGCGCCAGCGCCAGCGCGGTAAGCACGGCGCACAGCGTCAGTTGTCTCGTTGTCAGCTTCATTTCATCACCCCACCACGGCGTCCACGCCGTCATCCGTGGTTCCCGCCAGCATAACCGAAATCCGCGCAGGGAGGCACACCACGCTCTGCCCCGCCCGGTGGATTGCCCCGGTATGGACGCACACCTGATTGGGGCAGTCGGCTTCCAGCACCTCCGCCCCATCGGGAGACAGGCGGAGACGGAGGGTATAGCCGTTTGCGCTCAGCTCCCGTACCTCCGGCCCGGTAAGAAGGGAGAGGTTCACCGTGTCCGTCACCCGTCCGTCCACGGAGATGACGGCGGAAAGCCCGCTGCCCGCCCCGTGGCCCCAGACGCCCAGCGCCAGCGCGGCGGCCAGCAGAATCACCGCCAGCGCCACCAGCGCGTCGGCGGGCTTAGGCCGGATTTCCGGAGATTGTCTCATAGGCATAGCCGCTGCCGTCCTCCTGCTGAAATTTGTCCGCAAGGCCGTCGGTCACAAGAACCCGGCCGTCCTCCGTCACCAGCACAAGCTGAAAATCATAGGCCCCGGAGCGCCAGAGCGCCACTGCTTTTTCCTCGCCCATCACGAACAGGGCGGTGGAAAATGCGTCGCACATAGTGCCGTGGCCGGGCCCATTGCCGTATTTGTCTCCGTTTGCGGGGGCCACCACGGTGACGGAGGTGAGGCCGCTTTCGGCGGGATAGCCCGTGGCGGGGTCCAGAATGTGGTGATAGCGTTTGCCGTTTTCCTCAAAATACCGCTGATAGCCGCCAGAGGTGACGGCGTAAGCGTCCGTCAGCGAGAGAACACCCGCAAAGCCGGCGGAGTTTTTGGGGTCTTGTACGCCCACCCGCCATGCAGTCCCGTCCGGCTTGCTGCCCCGGACGTATATGTTGCCCCCCAGGGAGACCATGGCGCTCATCACGCCGTTTTCGGATAAAATCTGCTCGCACAGGTCGGAGGCATACCCCTTGGCAATGCCGCCAAGGTCAATCTTCGTCCCCGCGTCCAAGGTGATCGCGCCCCCCTGGCCAAAGAGAATGTGGCTGCTTCCCACATGGGGCAGCAGGCGGTCCAGCTCCGTTTGCTTAGGGATCTGATAGTGGTCCGTGGTAAAGCCCCAGGCGGAAACCAGCGGGGCCACGGTGATGTCAAACGCGCCGCCGGTGGCGTTGCTGTATTCAATTGCGGCGGTGATCAGCTGCGAGATGTCCGTGTCCTCCGCAGGCATGCCGGCCCCGGCATTCAGCCGGGAAATGGCGCTGTCCATGCGCGTGCGGGAAAGGCGCAGGTCCAGACTGTACAGCTCATCGCGCACCACGCTCACGGCGCTTTGGGCGTCGCCGTCGTGGACGGCGACGGACATATTGGTGTCCATGGCATAAAATTCGGCGGAGGCGCCGTCCTCCTGCGTACAGGCGGAAAGGCTGCCTATCAGCGCCGCGCACAGCGCGGCGGCAAGCAAACGTCTCATGTGTCGTCTTCCTCGCTTTAAAAGTTTGACAAAAATCCGAAGCTTTGGGAACTATCAGTATAGCACGGTTTTGCCGGTCAAACAAGCGGGGAAGCCGGCCCCCGTCGCTTTTTTCACCAAAGCCCTTGCAAAGAGATGAACAATCTGCTAGAATAACACGGTATGCGTGGGCATTTCTCTCGAGATAATTTTGAAAACCCATGGAGGTTGCGATATATGCAAAAAAGGGACAGGGAAGAACTGAAGCGGAACAACGCGCCCCTCAACGGTGCGCTTAAATTTTTTATCGGAGGCTGTCTGGCGGAAATTTATCTGCTGATGGTGCGGAAATACTATGTCAATGGCAATATAGATCAGATGCTGAGCTGGGACGCCGCCATGCCCATCCTGATGGGAATCGGCGCGGCGCTGCTGGCGCTGGGCGTGGCCTTGGCCGTGCTTTGGAGAAAAGAGCGGGGCTGGAAGCAGACGGTGGCCTGGACGGCGGTTTTTGCGGGCCTGTTCCTCTCCGCCGGTAACTGGATGATCAGAGCGGTGTATCCCACCGGCGTGACCATGCTCACCGTGCTGACCGCGGCTGCCATGCTGCTGGGGGTGCTTTGGTGCCTGTACGCGCGGGAGTGCTTTTTCGCCATGACGATTCTGGGAACGGGCCTGTTTGCCACTTGGGTCTGCCGCCATGGGATTGGCAGCCAGCAGTGGAGAATCCTTGTAATCGCGGGAGCCTGTGTCTATCTTATTTTGCTGGCCGCCGCGTTTATGGCGGCGCGGAGGCTGGAGCGGACGGACGGAATGCTTGGCGCGCTTCGGATTCTGCCCAAGGAAACCGACGGCACGGTTTTGATGGTTTCCTGCGGGCTTTCCGCCGCGGCCGTGGTGCTGTCTCTGTTCAGCACCGCCGTCGCCTACTATGCCATTTGGGTGCTGGGTATTGTAGTTTTTATTCTGGCGGTGTACTACACCGTCAAGGAACTGTAAGCCGATTAGGCACACGCAGGGCTGTATAAATGAAAAGAAGCGGAGCGCCGTGGGATTTTCCCACGGCGCTCCGTTCGTTCAGGTCTGAGGTGCGGCTGTCTCCCGGTCGATATCCATGCCGATTTCAAATACCCGGTTCCAGGGAAAACGGTAGCCCGAAACCGTCAGTGTGCCGCATTCCTCTTCCGCCCACGGGGACAGGCTTGTGATAATTTTCCCGCCGCTGAAATTGGCAAGCACCGGCGCGGCTGAGGCTTCCATATCCGCTTCCAGCCGAGACAGCACAGCGGCCCGGTCAATTTCGGGGCGGTAGAAATTGTCTGGGCTTCCTTTAAGCTCCTCCCGGACATAGGCGTAAAGGTCGTTGCGCACGGTGTTGCGGAAAGCAAAGTCTTTGATCACCCCGTCGGACAGGGCCTTGACAAAGGCGGTGTTGGCCGCGTCGTTTGTCTCCGGGGCGGGGGAGTGGGTCAGCCAGGCATACCGCGCCACCCCGTGGGACAAAGCGGTGCCGGTGACAATGGCCATGTCCAGAAATCCGGCGTAGGCCAACAAAGAGCTCAGCTCCGCCTGCCGGGTCAGTGCGTCGTGAATTACGGTACCGTAAGCGTCGTTGGACGCGTCGATCAAAATGGTGGGGAGCTTGTTTTTTCGGTTTTCCGCAAGTGCGTTTTTCAGCGCCCATGCGTAGTCCCCGGTGCGCTCCGGCTCCGCCGGGGCCGTGAGCACCAGAATTTGCAGATCCGCCCCTCTGGTCCCAGAGAGCTTTTCCAGCTTAAAAAACTCCAAATGCTGATCTACCACCACGTTCAGGGGCTGATAGTCATAGGCGCAGGCGGGCTCCGCCTCCAGTCCTCCGATGTACCGAAGGGACGCCTTCGCCCCCTCCCACCCGCAATCTTGCAGGTACAGGGCGGAAATAGCCTTGAACGCCAGATCGTCCACTCCGGAAAGGAGCCAGTCCCCCTCCCGCAGATGCGCGGTGAGGTAGGCAATCTCGTTTTTCTGGATACTGTCCTCCAGAGACGAGTCGTCCACGCCAATTAAGACCTTAAAATTTTTGTGGGACTCATCGTCCAGAATGTCCAGCAGATGCGCGCCCAGATTGAGCTTCCGCTCCCGTGCCGCCAGATACTGGGAAAGCGCCCCCTCCGGCAGTGGCTCCGCCGACTGGACCGCCAGCGGCTGGCCGTCGGCCCCCAGACGGTAGTCCGCCGTGATCAGGTCGATGCGCAAGTCGTCTCCCGCCAGATGGGGCCTGGCAGCCGCGCCGTAATTTCGCAGGGCGGCGTATTCGTTCAGGCCAAAGCCGCCGTATCCCACCGTGGGAGCCAGACGCATCACGCTGTCCAGCAGCCAGACCCGGTTGTTTTCATCTTCGGAAAGGACGGAGAGAAGGTTCTCCAGCAGCGCCGTCTCCGTCAGGGTCGTTCCGTCGGACAGCGTGACGGGATTTTCCCCCGCAAGGGCCCGGGAGCCGACCAGACCGCCGGATAGAAGCTGGTCCAAGGAGAGAATGTAGCGGTCGCAGCCCGCCTCCTCCTGCCGGAGCACCCACTCGTACAGCGCGGCCCGGTCGCCGGACTGGTCCCCGTTGGGGTTGAGGGGCTGGCCGTCCAGCTTTGTGGCGTAAAGCGCGGAATCCGGCAGCAGCAGCGCATAGTCCAGAGATTCCGCAAGATACACTGCCCGCTCCACATTGTCCGGCCGATCGTCCAGCGGAACGTAGGCAAGCTTTGCGGGGCCCTCCGGGTCAGCCGCCTGTCTTTGTCCGCAGCCCGCCGCGCCCAAAAGAAGAGACAGGGAAAGGGCGGCGGAAAGTAATTTAAAAACAGCTTTTTTCATCATGCCTCCCATTTGCAAAAAAGCCCGCAAGGCACAGCCTGCGGACCTTTTACGCGATGTTTTACAGGGAAAAGCCTCCCAGGTCCATGCCGCCGGTGATGTCGTTCAGGCTGGCCTCCATGGCGTCTCCCGCCTGACGCAGCGCCTCGTTTACGGCGGAGACAATCAGGTCCTGAAGCATCTCCACGTCCTCGGGGTCCACGGCCTCGGGCTTGATGTTGACGGACAGGATTTCCTTTTTTCCGTTCACCTTGGCCTCCACCGCGCCGCCGCCCACGCTGGCGGAAAATTCCTGAACCTCCACCGCGCTCTGGGCGGTGTTCATGGCCTCCTGCATCTCCTGAATCTTCTGCTGCATCTCCTGCTGACGGGCGGCCCCGGTGGGGCGCATACTGCCGTTGGTAAATCCACGGCGGGCACTGTAACTCATAAAGCAAGGCTCCTTTTCAGATTTGTTTGAAGTGTTCTGTTCAGGCGGGGACCCACGCGGAAGCGCCCCGCTTTAAAACGCGGCAAAAAGCACGCGCCGCATTTATCGAATGGTGAAATTGTCCAGTCGGCTGCCCCGGCGGATCAAATCCTCCAGCTTGTC
>JAEWML010000082.1 GCA_023393155.1 Bacillota bacterium | reverse complement strand
GAGGGGGACAGGCCCAGCTTTTTTGCCGCCAGATCCTGGGTAATGCCTGTTTTGTGCACAAAGGCGGAGAGGGCTTCCGCTTCCTCGAAATAGTGCAGGTCTTCCCGCTGGAGATTCTCCACCAGCGCCAGCAGCGCCGCTCCGGCATCGTTGGCGGTCCACTCAAGACAGGGCACGGCCGCAAGCCCCGCAAGCCCCGCCGCCCGGAGCCGCCGCTCTCCCGCCACCAGCTCCCACCGGTCCGGTCCCCGGCGACGGACGGTCAGGGGCTGCAAAATTCCGTTTTCCCGGATGGAGGAGGCCAGCGATTCCAACCCCGCCGGGTCAAAGACCTGCCGAGGCTGGGACGGATTCGGAAAAACACACCCGATGGGCAGCATCAAAACCCTCTGCTCCAGTTCCATAAAAGCACCCCCTCTTAATTTCCTATATTTTACAGACGGGCTTTCAAAAAAGGACGCCTTTTTAGTCGAACCCAACAAAAATTGCAAGACGAAGTGGAAGTAAGGGGAAACATGTAAAATTCGTCAAACAAGAAAAGCTGCAAAAGAAAAAAGCCGCGGAGAAAAAAGCTGCCTGATTGAACCCAAAAGCGCCCAAACGGAAGCTAAAACAAGCGCGGGAAAAGTGCCCCGGCCCGAAGGCCGGAGCATGGCTGCGCGATGAATGCCGACGTTTGTCGGCTACCGGGTTTCCCGCATAAGATTGAAAGTCTGCACCAAATCCAATGCGCCGTAGCCCCATTGGGTATTGGGATAAAAAACGGTGGGACTGCGGCGGCAGCCGCGAATTAAGTAGGCCCGAATTTGATAGGTACTCATAGATACGTCGTTTCCGTTTACCACGCCCCATTGCAGCATCAGTGCGCAGGCGCCCGCCGTCACGGCGGCGGCCGCACTGGTGCCGGTCATGGTACCCGGCCCCGTGGGGTAAATGCCCTCCACGTTGACGCCGGGGGCGCACAGGTCCGGGGCCATCATGTTGATGCGGGTAGGTCCCCAGGAGGAGCTTGGATACAGGCTGTCGTCCACAATGTTGTAAGCGCCGATGCACAAGGCCCCCATAGTGGTGGCGGGGACGGTGATGGTGTAGTTGGGGTTGGCTGCCAGAAACTCGATGCCTGGAGAGGACAGGCCCGTGAGGGGAAGCCAGGCGTTGAATCCGCCGTCCAGCACCAGATCGCCGTATACGGTGATGGTCCAGATGCCCGGAATGGCGTTGTTTACCCGCACGGCAGTGAGCTGTCCGCCGCTGCCCTCAATGGGGAAAAAGTACACCACCTGAACGGAGGACTGCTCGAAAACCAGATTGGTGGTGGTAATGGCTGCTGATTTTGGTGGGATTCTGGCGGCCAGTTCTCCGGTGGGGGAGCGGACGGCGACGGAAAGCCTGTCAGCCACTCCGCTCCAGATGGTGGTGTAAATGACGGAGGACTCGTTGGTCACGGAGATGTCGATGTTTTGAAATTCGCCCACGGCGGAAATTCTCCCCTGTGTGTGGTGGCGGGCCTGACTTTCGTTTCCCGCCGCGATGCACAGGCACACGCCCACCAGATTGGAGATTTCGCTGAGGTATTCCTCAAAGATGGAAAAGCCGTCGTGGCTCCCGGAATTTGTTCCGATTCCAAGGCAGATCACCACGGGGCGGTTCAGCTCCTGGGCTTTTTTGAGAATGTACTCTACCCCGACCATCACGGCGGTGGAGCCGAAGGCGTTTGGCTGGTCCGGGGGAACGGCGAACAAGTCCGTATAAAAGGGGCGGGCCCGTTTCAGTTTCACCACCACCAGCTCCGCATCCGGAGCGGCGCCCAGAAAGTCATCCACCTCCCGCCCTGCCGCCACGGAGGCCAGAAAGGTGCCGTGGCCGTCGGTGTCCCGCTGGGGCACGATCTCATAGGGATTTTCCGACGCCAAAGCCTCGTTAATTTGGGCGTGGGTGTATTCCGTGCCGATAAAGAATCCCTCGGGGGGCGTGCCTATCGCTGACTGGTCGTAAATGGCCTGAATTTTGCTGGTGCCATCCTCATAGCGGAACACCTGCTGGGTATAGTCGATGCCGGTGTCCACAATGCCCACCAGAACGCCCCGCCCCCGCAAGCCCAGATACGGCTGGCGATGGATGCCTCCAATACCGGAGGCCTCCACTTCCGGGCGGCCCAGCAGTCCCAGCACCACGGACAGGGAGCTGACATAGTTGCTGCCCATCCGGCTCAGAATATCCATAAATTCGCTTGCCTTGGCGTAGCAGACCACATATCGTCCGGCCAGAGTCTGGGATGCCACGACATTGGGATTTTCCCGCAGAAAGTTATCCAAAATGTCGTTGCCCCGGACAATAAAGTCAACGGTGTCGGGCGAGTTGATAAATTCCCTCAGTTCTTCTTCGTTCAAGGAAATCGCCTCCAATCGTGGGTGCTGGGGCAATAGCGTATTGTTTTAAATAGCCGGGTGCATTTGAAAATTTACAAATAGATATAAATTTAAAACCACAGCGGTGATGCGCAATGCTGCCTTAAGTTTCCCGCATAAGCTGAAAGGATTGCAGCAGGTTCAGCGTCCCGTAGCCCCACTGGGGATTGGGGTAGGACAAGGTCTGGGTGCGGTCGCAGCCCCGGATAAGATAGGCGCGGATGGGACAGGTACTCATGGTGGGGTCGTTGCCTTCCACCACCCCCCACTGCATCAGCAGCGCGCAGGCTCCGGCAGTGATGGCGGCGGCGGGGCTGGTGCCGCTCATCACCCCACGCCCCGAGGGATAAAAGCCCTCGATATTTACACCGGGAGCGGCAAGGTCCGGGGTAACCTGATCATGCCGGGTGGGACCCCAGGAGGAGTTGGGATACAAGGAGCCGCTCATGCTGTTATAGGCTCCGCAGCCGATGGCGCCCATGGCGGTGGAGGGTACCGTCACCGTGTAATAAGGGTCCGCATCCATAAACTCAACGCCGGGGGTGACAAAGCCCGTGATGGGAAGCCACGCGTTAAAGGTTCCGTCCAGAATGATGTCTCCGTGCATGGTGATGGTCCAGACTCCCGGCGTGGCGTTCAAAACCCGGATGGAGGTTAGCTGTCCGCCGCTGCCCTCCAGCGGGTAGTAGTTGGCCACCCGTACCTGAGAGTGCTCCATTACCGCGTTTGAAGTGATAACAACGCCGTCCTTGGACGGCTTTCTGGGCACGTATTCCCCGGTGGGGGAGGTAACGGAGACGGATAGCTTGTCGGAAAAGGTACTCCAGACAGTGAGAAAAAAATTTGACTCCGGTTTCACCACTTTTACGTCAATATTTCGGAAGTCGCCCTTGGACGAGATAATTCCCCTCGTATGGCCGCGGGCCTGACTTTCGTTTCCGACGGCGGCGCACACGCATACTCCCGTCAGAGCCGCAATTCCGCTCAAGTATTCCTCAAAAATGGAAAAGCCGTCGTGGCTGGCAAAGCTGGTGCCGATGCCAAGGCAAATCACCACCGGCCGCTTCAGCTCTTGGGCCTTTTGCACGATGTACTCCACCCCGATCATCACGGCAATGGAGGAAAACGCATTTTCCTGTTCCTCCGGTACGGCAAATAGCTCCAGTCCAAATGGCCGGGCTTTTTTTAGCTTTACCACAATCAGCTCCGTCTCCGGGGCCACGCCGGTAAAGTCCTCTTGATGCTGTCCGGCCGCCACGGAGGCCAAAAACGTGCCGTGGCCCGCGATGTCCCGGGAGGGGACGATTTCATAGGGAGTTTCCGCCGCCAGCGCCCGATTGATCTGCTCGTTTGTGTATTCGGTGCCGATAAAAAACCCCGGCGGCGGCGTGCCGGTGATGGACTGGTCGTAAAGAAAATGGATTTTACTGCTTCCGTCCTCCCGGCGAAAAACGCTTTGGGTGTAGTCGATGCCGGTGTCTACAAAGCCCATCAGCACGCCCTTTCCGTGCAGGCTCATATAGGGCTGCTGCCGAATGGAGCAAATTCCCGCCTCCTTCAGGCCCGGTCCGCATAAAGGGCCCAGAACTAAAGCGATGGAGCTGACATAGCTGGTGCCCAGCGTAGTCAGCAGCCGGGAATATGCTTCCACGGTGGTGTAGCACACCACATACCGCCCCGCCAAAGTCTGGGTGGCAATAATATCCGGATTTTCCGCAATCAGGCGGTCCAGGTTGTCGTTGCCCCGCACTACAAAGCCCACCGTGTCCGGCGAATCAAGAAATTGCTGCATAGACGGATTGACCGCCATTGCACGGCCTCCTTTCAAAGCGTGATGGCAGGAGAGTCACAGCTCCCGCATAAGGTTAAAGGTCTGAATCAGGTTCAGGGAACCGTAACCCCACTGGGTGTTGGGATAGGTCATGGTGGGACTGCGGTTGCAGCCGCGAATGATATAGGCCCGAATCTGATAGGTGCTCAGGGATATGTCGTTTCGCCCCACAATACCCCACTGCATCATCAGCGCGCAGGCTCCCGCCGTGATGGCTGAGGCCACGCTGGTCCCGCTCATGGCGCCGGGTCCCGTGGGAAAAATGCCCCCCACGTTTACCCCCGGGGCCACGATGTCCGGCGCCATCCTGTCCAGCCGGGTGGGGCCCCAGGAAGAGTCGGAATAAAGGCTGCCGGTGGTGCTGTTGTACGCGCCGCAGCTAATGGAGCCGAACATAGTGGACGGGCAGGTGACGGTATAGTAGGGTGTGGCGGACAAAAGCTCCACCGTGGGGGAGACAAAGCCGGTGAGGGGCAGCCAGGCGTGGAACGTACCGTCAAGAATGATGTCTCCGTAAAGCGTGATGGTCCAGATGCCCGGTGTGGCGTTATAAATGTTGACGGAAGAAAGCTGGCTTCCCGTGCTCTCGTAGGGAAAGTAATACTCCACCTGAACGGCGGATTTTTCCAAAATCAGATTAGAGCGGCTGAAGGCCCCGGGCCGGGATGGAATTCGTCCCACCAGCTCCCCCGTGGGGGAGCGGACGGACAGAGAAGTTTTGTCAGCAATGGTGTTCCAGATGCCGAGGATAACGTTGCCCGCGTCCTCGCCCACCTTCAGGTCAATGTTTTGGTTGGCGCCCGTTTCCGAGATTATGCCCTGCATATGGTGGCGGGCCTGACTCTCGTTTCCCGCGGCGGTGCACACGCACACGCCCCGGAGGTTTGCGATGTTGCTGAGGTATTCCTCGAAAATCGTAAACCCGTCGTGTGCGCCGAAGGTGGTGCCAAGGCCGATGCAGATAACCACCGGACGGTCCAGCTCCCGGGCCTTTTTCACGATGTACTCCACGCCGATCATGATGTCGGTGGACTCATAGGCGTATTGCTGCCACGACGGCACGGCAAACCAGTTGAGGTAAAAAGGGCTTGCCTTGCGCAGCTTTACCACAATCAGGTCCGATTCCGGCGCGGCCCCGATAAAGTCACCGACCGAGGTTCCCGCAGCCACGGAGGCAAGAAAGGTGCCGTGGCCGTTCTCGTCCTGCTGCGGGACCAGTTCATAGGGATTTTCGGTGCGCAGGGCCTCGTTAATCTGCGCGTTGGTGTATTCTGTGCCGATAAAAAACCCTTCGGGCGGCGGTCCGTCCGCCGTCTGGTCGTAGAGAAACTGAATTTTGCTGGTGCCGTCCGGATAGCGAAAAACGCTTTGGGTATAGTCGATGCCGGTGTCCACAAAGCCCATCAGCACGCCCTGCCCCCGCAGGTCCAGGTAGGGCTGCTGCTGAACCTGAATGATACCCGCCGCCGACAGGTTTGCGCTGTCAAGAAGGCCCAGCACCAGAGAGATGTAGCTGATGAAGCTGGAGCCGAACTGGCTGATGAGGCTGTTGAAGGTCACTGTGTCCGTGTAGCAGACCAGATATCTTCCGGCCAGAAGCTGCGTGGTGTGAATAGCGGGGGTGTTTTGAAGAAGCTGATTAATAAACGCGTTTTGCCGCAGAACAAATGCCACCGTATCCGAAGAGTCGGGGAGCTGCTGGGCGGGCTCCGTCCCGTTCATGAAAAAGCGCCCCCCGTCCTTGTATATTCCACCAAATCGCCCATGGCTTCGCAAACACTCAGCGCGCCATAGCCCCACTGGTTGCTGGGAAACACGGCTGAAAACTGCCGGTTGGCACTTTTGCGTAAAAAGGCCTTGACCCGCTGGCCATATAAAAACGGGTCGTTTCCCCGGACAATGCCCCACTCCATCATCAGGGCCGCCGCCCCCGTCACGAAGGGGGAGGCCATGCTGGTGCCGGTATAGGCGTCGTACCCGCCGCCGGCCCGGGTGGTGAGAATGCTGACGCTGGGCGCCACCAGGTCGGGCTTAATGCGCAACCCGTTTTCGCCGGCGGCGCCCCGTCCGGAAAACACGGTGGCGATGCGCAGCGCGGAGTTGTATCCTCCAACGGAAATCACATTCTGCACGGTGGAGGGCAGGGTCAGCGTGAGATTCACGTCGGCCCGGAGAAAGGCGGTGTTTCGGGTTACGTCCTCCACGGTGGGGAGCCAGATGTTGAACTCTCCGTCCACAATCTCGCCCGCCTGGGCAATCAGCCTCCACACCCCGGGGGACACCCCCATTCCCAGCGTGGAAAAGAGGAAGTAGACCTCCTGCTGGACGGTATAATGGTTGGGCTGGGCGTAGATAATGGATATTTCCGTGCCGTCCAGCGTCGCCTGGGTAACGCTTTGCAGGGACTGGATAATTCCCGTGGACCTTCCGCTGGGGCTGATCAGCTCATAGGTAACGGTGTCCGCAAAGTTTTTCCACAGGGTCATATAAAGCCGCCGGGGAAGGCCGGTGACGGCAAATTCTATGGTGGAAGTCTCGTTGGGTAAAAGCTTTCCGTAGTAGTGGTGGGACGCGCCGCCCTCGTTCCCGGTGGCCACGGACATGACGGTTTTCCAGCGCTCGCACATGGAGTTTATGTACCGCTCAAACAGGGAATCGCCTGTATGGGAGCCGTTGTTGGTGCCGTAACTGAGGTTGATGCTCAAGGGCATATTCAGCGTCAAGGCCTTGTCGGACAGGTATTTTACCGCCCGCATGATTTCTGTGGTGCGGGTAAAGGACTCGTTTCCCGTGTGCCCCAGCTTTACCACAATCAGGCTTGCCTCCGGGGCCACGCCCGCTTCCGTGCCGCCGCTGGAGGCCCCGTTCCCGGCGGCGATACCCGCCACCGCCGTCCCATGGCCCGCCGTGTCCACGGAGGGAACGACGGCAAGAGGAATTGGGCTTGCCAAAGCCTCGTCAATTTGGATACTGCTGTATTCCACGCCGCTGCGAAAGCCCGCCGGGGGCAGCCCCACCAGGGTCTGGTCCCAGAGATAGAGAATCCGGGTGGTTCCGTCGGGATTCCGGAAGTCGGGATGGGAGTAATCAATGCCGGAGTCAATAATGCCCACAATGACCCCGGTTCCCGTCAGTCCAAAGGTGTCGGGACGCCAGACTGGGGGGACGCAGGCGCTTTCCAGACTGTCCCGCAGCATAAAGGTGAGGACCTTGGGCAGTTCAATGTACTCAATCTGCGGAAAACCGTAAAGCTCCGTCAGTCGGTCCACCGGCAGGGTGATAATGGCGTAATCGGGGCTGAGCAGTTCAATATCGGCGCCAAGCAGCGCGCCGATACTTAAAAGCTCTCCGTTGTATTTGACGATGACCTCCAGCAGGCCGCTTTCGGTAAATTCATTGGCTTCAAACCGGGTCAGCTTTTCCAGGCGCACCGGCGGTGGGGGCATAAAATCCCTCCTTGCATGGATTTTTACTTACTTCGGGAAAAGCCGTCCAGCCCCCGCGCGCCGTCCGGGGGCACGGGGGCGCGTCAATAAAGACAGTCTACCAGCGAGACGCGCAGCTGGGCGTATTCGTAATGAGCCGACTTCCATATGTAGCCGAACAGGATTCCGCCGCGCACCTCCGTGGGGTACATCCAAAAGCCGTCCCCGTCGACGGTCCATATATAGACAAGATAGCCCACATGCTGGCGAATGGAGGCGGGGCCGGTTCCCCGCAAAATCCGGCAGTAGGGCGGGACCATGTTGGGCGGTCTTGTCGTCGGCTTTTTTCGCATACCGCATCCTCCTCATATCCGACGCCGGGGGCGTTGACTGCAAAGTGCACGTCAATCTTCGCCCGCTTGATTTATGATATTCCAAGCGTATGAAGGAGGTGCCGCGCATATGAGGGGATTTTGCTTGGGACGTGTCCCTCCGAAAAGAAAAAATCCCCCAAAGCAGCTCGGCTGCTTTGGGGGAACAGGCGTATTTTGAAGAGGGGCTTTACTGGGGCACGGACTCCGATTCCGCCTCCCAGATCGCCTGATCCGCCTGTCCGGCCTTGGTTTTGCGCAAAAGTTTTACCACCATGGCCAGCATAATCTGAGTGAAAATTGGGGCAAAGGCCACGGGAAACAGCACGTCCGGAGGAAAGCACTGGGCCGCCAGTACCGCGCCGGCGCTGATGTTTCGAACGCCGGTGACGATCGTCACGGTCTGCACGGAGGGGAAGTCCAGGCGCATCAGCCGATGAGACACAAACCAGCCCAAAAAGTAGGAAAAGACGGACAGCCCAACCAGCACCGCAATGACCGCCAGCAGGGTGGGGGTGACGGATTTTAAAAACGGAGCCACGCCCGTGGCGTTGGAGATGATGATAAGAAACATCAGCAGCTTCGCAAAGGGAGACAGGCGCGGCTTCCAATGCTCGGCGGCCTGCCCGCCCCGGATGCGGTGGCACAGCAGGGCAAGGGTGACGGGCAGCGCCACCATGAACAGAAGATTTTTCATCATCCCCGAGGCGTCCATCACCACCATGGAGCCAACCAACAGCTTCATGCTCAGAGGGACCATAAGAGGAGAGAGCAGCGTGTCCAGCAGCAAAGCCGACAGGCACAGGGGCAAATTGCCCCGGCCAATCGTCACCCACATCAGGGAAACCACGCCGGTGGGCAGCACAAAGTTCAGCACCAGCCCGGTGGTAAACAGCGGATTGTCCGGAAACAGAGAAGTGCAAAGCCCCAGGCACAAAACCGGAACCACCAGATGCAGCAGCGCCAGAATGACCAACACGGGGACGGGATGGGTCGCCACGTGGCAGATCTGACGAAAACTGCATCCCAGCGTGTTAATAAAGGTCATGGCCGCAAAAATCATGGGCGTAACGGGAACCAGCACGCTGAAGGGTTCGCAGAAAAAGATGCCCAGCAGCAGGGAGGCGAGGGTAAACCAGAGAATCTTATCCGAAAGAAACCGGTCAAGCTTTTGCAGTTTTTCCATGCATCCCCCTCAGCGGCAGACAAAGGCGAACCAGCCGCCTTCTTCATGAGATTCCAGAATCGCCCAGCCGCAGCGGCGCAGCCCGTCCGCCACCTCCGTGGCCCGGTCGTCGATAATTCCGGAGCACAGGAACAGGCCCCGGGGCTTTAAAAACCGACGGGCCATGGGTGCAAGGCCCAAAATCACATCCGCCACGATGTTGGCCGTCACAATGCCGTAATTTCCGCCAAGGGAGGAAACAAGGTCCTCGTCTCCCAGCACGTCGCCGGAGAGGACGGTATACCGGTCCCGGCCCACACCGTTGAGCGCCGCGTTTTCATAGGCCACGTTAATGCAGTTTTCGTCGATGTCCACCGCCGTGGCGCTGGCAGCCCCCAGCTTCAGTGCCGCGATGGAAAGGATGCCGCTGCCGCAGCCCAAATCCAGCACGGTATCGCCGGGCTTTACCGTCTGCTCCAACGCCTCAAGGCACAGCCGGGTGGTGGCGTGGCTCCCGGTGCCGAAGGCAAGGCCGGGGTCCAGAATGAGGGGAACCCGGTCCCCGGGATTCACAGTATCCTGTTCCCACTGGGGAATCACCAGCAGGCGGTTCCCGATGCTTAGGGGCTTGTAGTATTTCTGCCAGCCATAGGCCCAGTCCTCTTCCTTCAAAGATTCCAGCGTCATCAAAAGCGTCCCGCAGCCGGAATGGGTACGCCTGAATTCCTCCAAAGCGATGCGCACCTCTCCCAGCCGGGCAAAGCCAGCTTCGTTCTCCTCCAGGTAAAAGG
>JAEWML010000080.1 GCA_023393155.1 Bacillota bacterium | reverse complement strand
GTGCGGGCTTGGGCATTTATCTGTCTTGTAAGCAGGCCACGCCTGGCAGCTCTTTGCCCTCTAAAAATTCCAGAGAGGCCCCGCCCCCGGTGGAGATATGTGTAATTCTGTCGGCGTAGCCCATCTGCTCCACCGCTGCGGCGCTGTCTCCGCCGCCCACGATGCTTACCGCGCCGCTTTCCGCAATCGCCCGGGCCATGGCACGGGTGCCGCCGGCAAACGCGTCAAACTCAAACACGCCCATGGGGCCGTTCCACACAACGGTGCCCGCTCCCTTCAGCGCGCCGCAGAACAGCTCCACGGTCTTGGGGCCGATGTCAAGGCCCATCATATCCTCGGGTATGGCGGCGGCATCCATGGAAACGGGCTGCGCGTCGGCGGAAAACTCCTTGGCCGCGAGGGTATCCACAGGCAGAAGAAGCTTCACGCCCTTCTCCCGTGCGGCAGCCAGCGTCTCAAGCGCCAGCGCCTGCTTATCCTCCTCCAGAAGGGATGTTCCAATAGAGCCGCCCTGCGCTTTTATAAAGGTATAGGCCATGCCGCCGCCGATAATCACGGTGTCGGCCTTGTTCAAAAGGTTTCCGATGACGTTGATTTTGTCGGAGACCTTCGCCCCGCCCAAAACCGCCACAAAGGGCCGCTTGGGGTCGTCCAGTGCCTTGCCCATGACCTCCAGCTCCCGGGCCACCAAAAAACCGGACACGGCGGGCAGGTAATCCGCCACCCCCACAGTGGAGGCGTGGGCCCGGTGGACGGAGCCAAACGCGTCGGACACGTACAGCTCCGCCATGGAGGCCAGGTCCTTTGCAAGCTCCGGGTCGTTTTTCGTCTCCCCCGGCTCAAACCGGGTGTTTTCCAGCAGCAGAACCTCGCCGGGTTTCAGCGCTTCGGCCTTCGCCTTCGCGTCGGGACCCACGGTGTCTGCGGCAAAAATCACTTCCCTGCCCAAAAGCTCCCCCAGCCGCTTTGCCACGGGGGCCAGACTCAGCTCCATTTTCCGCTCTCCCTTGGGCTTCCCCATGTGGGAGCAGGCGATGACCGCCGCGCCGTTTTCCAGCAAATATTGAATGGTGGGCAGCGCCGCCGTGATGCGCTTGTCGCTGGTAATGGCGCCGGTGGCCTTGTCCAGCGGCACGTTGAAATCGCACCGCAGCAGGACCTTTTTGCCTGCTACGTCCACGTCTCTGACGGTTTTCTTGTTGTAGTTCATAAAGCATCCTCCCTCTCAATGTCGGCCCGTCCAACCGGCGGGGCACAAGGCCGGGCAGTCCCGCAGGCAGCGCGAGTCCGCCGCCCTCGCTCGGACTAAAACGCGCCAAAGCAGCGTCACCGCGCCATTTCCCCCTCTCCGGCAAGGCCGGAAAAGCCGATTTGGCGCAGCGCCTCATACACGCACACCGCCACGGTATTGCTCAGATTCAGGCTCCGGGCCTCCTCCCGCATGGGAAGACGGATGCAGCGCTCGCGATGCTTCCTGCGGAAACTCTCCGGCAGGCCCGCCGTCTCCTTCCCGAAAAACAGCCAGCAGCCGTCGCGAAACTCCGCCTCGGCATAGGAACGGGGCGCTTTTGTGGTGGTGAGCCAAATATCCCTCGCGTCAGGATTACGGAGAAAAAAATCGTCCAGATTTTCGTAGTCAAAAACCTCCACCAGATGCCAGTAATCCAGTCCCGCCCGCTTCACGGCCTTGTCCGAGATGTCAAACCCCAGCGGGCGGATCAGGTGGAGCCGCGCGCCGGTTGCGGCGCAGGTGCGGGCCACATTTCCGCAATTCTGCGGAATCTCAGGTTCTACCAGAACCACATTCAGCATCCAATCCCTCCATTTGCATGAACGGGTCAATTGTAATCCATAACCCGTTCAAATTCAACCTCTTTATGGGAAAAAACCGTTTTTTTAGAGAAAATCACTGCAATCCCATGAGAAATTCTGCGAAATGCCTAAGTCACGGTCCGATGCTTTAAAAAACTGTGAAATTTCAACATATTTTTTGCAAAATGGTTGTTTTGTCAAAAGAGAACCAGAATTTTCTGAAACAATTTACCTACAAACACTGGATTTTCCTTAAATCTTTGCTATAATGTCTTTGCAACCAATCCTGCGGCGGAGGCCGCGGTGACCGGCGGGGCGCTTGCGCCGCCGGATTTTTCTCAGGGAGAGGATACCGATGGATCAAAAACGCGCAGTTATTTTCCTGACTGCTTCCCCGGAGCAGAGAGAACCGCTGATGCTGAAAGACATTCTGTTTTGCCCCATCCTGACATGGGTGGCCCGCAAGCTGAAAGGCGACCGCGTAGAGCGGTTTTATGTTGTCTGCGGGGCGGAGGATACCGAGAAGGCCCGGGCCTGCTTTTCGCCGGAGGCCGACGTGGAGCTGTCGGACGCTCACCCGGCGCTGCTGGACTTTGTATCCGGCGCAGAGCGGGTGATCGTGGTCCCGCGGCCGGTGATTCCGGCGTCCCGGGCGGGCGAGGGCTACGTCTATTCCGCCAAGGGCTCCGCCCTGGCGGAGGGGTGGAAATCCGCCGCCACCATTTTTTTGCAGAATGTGGACGGCGAGAAGGGCTGGATCGCCCTCAACTCTGACGAGGACATTCAAAACGTGGAGCCGCATCTGCGGGACGAGGTCGCACGGCGGCACCTTGCAGGCGGCGTGCGGATGCTGGACCCCGCCGCCGTGTATATCGACCCCCGGGTGGAGATCGGCCGGGGGAGCTTCCTCCTGCCCGGAACCATTTTGCGGGGGAACACCGTCATCGGCCGGGACTGCGTCATCGGACCCAACTCCGTGGTGCGGGACTGCACCGTGGGGGACGGGACGGAGGTCAACGCCTCTCAAATTTTTGAATCTTCCGTTGGCAGCGGAACCCATGTGGGGCCCTTCGCCTACGTCCGCCCCGGCTCCGCCATCGGAGACGGCGTGAAGGTGGGCGACTTTGTGGAGGTCAAAAATTCCGTCATCGGGGACGGGACGAAAATTTCCCATCTTACCTATGTGGGAGACAGCGACGTGGGCAGGCGTGTCAACTTCGGCTGCGGCACCGTCACCACCAATTACGACGGGTTCCACAAATACCGCTGTACCATCGGGGACGACTCCTTTATCGGCTGCAACACCAATCTGGTGGCTCCGGTCAGCGTGGGAAAGGGCAGCTACATCGCGGCGGGCGCCACCATCACCAAGGACGTGCCCGACGACGCGCTGGCCGTGGCCCGGGTACGGCAGGAGAACAAGGGCGGCTGGGCCGCGCGGCGGCGGAAAATGAACGGTAAATAAGCGTATAATTGGGTATAATTTTTTACAATATACTTACTACATAAGAAAGAGGGCGTTGTTATGATTTCTCACGGCAAGGACGTCAAGGTATTCTGCGGCAACTCCAATCCCCAGCTCGCGGCGGATATCTGCAAATTCATGGGAACCAAACTGGGAGAGTCGGAGGTGGGCACCTTTTCCGACGGTGAAATTTTTGTCTCCCTGTATGAGACGGTCCGGGGCAGCGACGTGTTCGTGGTCCAGTCCACTTCCTCCCCCGTCAATAAAAACCTGATGGAGCTACTCATTATGATCGACGCGCTCAAGCGCGCCTCCGCCGGACGCATCACCGCCGTGATTCCCTACTACGGCTATGCCCGGCAGGACCGCAAGGCCAAGGCCCGGGACCCCATCACCGCCAAGCTGGTTGCCAACATGCTCACCGCCGCCGGCGCGGACCGGGTGCTGACCATGGACCTGCACGCCTCTCAGATTCAGGGATTTTTCGACATCCCCGTGGACAATCTGGCGGGCAATCCCATTTTCGTGGATTACTACGCCAAGAAGTTCGGCGCCAACTGCGAGAACATGATGGTGGTGTCTCCGGACGTTGGCAGCGTGGCCCGGGCCCGGGCCTTTGCCCAGAAGCTGCACATGAATCTGGCGATTGTGGATAAGCGCCGCCAGAAAGCCAATAGCTGCGAGGTGATGAACGTCATCGGCGACGTGCGGGGCATGGACTGCATTATTTACGACGACATGGTGGATACCGGGGGGTCATTGTGCAACGCCGCCCAGGCGCTGATGGACGTGGGCGGGGCAAAGAGCGTGTGCGCCTGCGCCACCCACGGCGTTCTCTCCGGCCCCGCCATCGAGCGCATCAATAACAGCGTCATCTCCGAGGTAGCCCTGCTGGATACCATCGCTCCCATCGACGCGGGTAAATCCGAGCGGATCAAGTATCTCCCCGTGGCGCCCCTGTTTGCCGAGGCCATCGAGCGCATCTATCAGGAAGTCTCCATCTCCAAGCTGTTCCGCTGAGCGCAGCCGCGGCGAAACTGAATCCACAGGGCGGGGAGAGGTTCTTCCCGCCTTGTGTGTATTGAAGCCGCCCCAAATCGCTTTCCGCTCCCCTCGTTTGGGAGGCGGCCTTGCGGAAGGATGGCGGCCGAAGTCCGGCGGCCCGCTTTGGTGGAGTGGCAAAAGACAGACGGACGACCCCAAGCGGGGTAAATTCTAATGCAAAGGGAAATGAAGCCATGTTGTTTGGAAACAAATCCTCCGGGGCGGAGTGGATTTTGGCCGGTCTTGGAAATCCCGGCGAAAAATACGCCAAAACCCGGCACAATATGGGCTTTCTCACCGTGGACCTGCTGGCGGAAAAGCAGGGCGTCAAGCTGAACAAGGTGAAGTTTAAGTCCGCATACAATATCCTGCGCTTCGGCGGGGCGCGGGTTTTGGTGATGAAACCCCAGACCTTTATGAACCTCTCCGGCGAGGCCGTGGGCGAGGCCGCCCGATTCTATAAAATCCCTCCCGAGCGGGTGCTGGTGATTTACGACGACGTGTCTTTGCCCGTGGGGAAGCTGCGGGTACGCCCCTCCGGCTCCGCCGGAGGCCACAACGGCATCAAGAGCATCATCGCCCACCTTGGAACCGAGCAGTTTCCCCGGGTAAAAATCGGCGTGGGCGACCCCGGCGGGGCCCCCGGCGAGCGGGACATGATCGACTGGGTGATCGGCGTCCCCTCACAAGCCGAACGGAAGGCCCTGTTGGAGGTATTCAACCGGGCCATTGACGCGGCGGAGTGCATCATCGGGCAGGGGGACTGCCAGAAGGCCATGAATCTCTATAACTGAAGCTCCGGCCAAGCCTGGATTTGCGCCGCAGGCGCGTTAAAAAGGAACGTGTATGGAACATCTCCTGAAAAAACTGAATGAGCTTCCGGAGCTGCGGGAGGCCGTGGCCAGCCTTGAAAGCGGCAGAAGCCCCGTGGCCGTCTCCGGCCTTCAAAACGCGCACCGCGCCCTTGTGGGAACGGCGATTGCCGCGCCCATGGACCGCCCCGCCGTCTTTTTGTGCGGCGACGAGCAGGAGGTCCGGCGGCTGGCGGGGGATTTGCGCGCCATAACGGGGGCGGAGCCGGTGATTCTGCTTGGCCGGGAGTGGCAGTTCCGGGCGGGGGCGGTGGCTTCCCGCGCGTGGGAGCAGAACCGTCTGGCCGCGCTGTACGCCCTGACCCGCGGGCACGTTTCCGTCTGCGTTGCCACGGTGGACGCGCTGATGGCCCGAACCCAGCCCAAAAAGCTGCTGTCCTCCGCCACGCGGACCCTGAAGGTGGGCGGGCGCGTGGATTTAAACAAGCTTTCCGAGGAGCTGACCGCCGCCGGCTACGTCCGCTGCCAGCAGGTGGAGGGCGTGGGGCAGTTTGCCGTCCGGGGCGGGATTTTAGATGTGTTTTCCCCCCTGATGGACCAGCCGGTGCGCTGTGAGCTGTTTGACGACGAGATTGACTCCATGGGCCTGTTTGACCCCGGCAGCCAGCGGCGGGTGAAAAATGTGAAGTCCGCCCTGCTGCTTCCCGCCGCCGAGGTACTGCCCCATCAGGCAAACGGCGGAATCGCGGGGCTTGCCGCGTCCCTTGAAAAAGAGGCGGAAAAGCTGGAGAAACGGGACCCGTCCTCTCCCGCCGCGTCGTCTTTGCGGGCGGACGCTGCCCGCCTGCGGGACGGGGCCTCTTTAAACGGCGCGGACCGGTATCTTGCCGCCGTGTACCCCGAGCCTGCCTGGGGGCTGGACTACCTCCCTCCGGACTCGGTGATTTTTCTCAGCGAGACGGCACGGGTGGAGGAACGGGTGAAGGGCTTTGTTCTGCAGGTGAAGCAGGATACGGAGGCTTTGATGGAGGCGGGGGTTTTGGCGGGGACGTTTTCCCGCCTCACCATGACCGCCGAGGAGCTTTTTTCCCGTCTGGCGGACTTCCCCTGCGTGATGGAGACGGCGCTGCCCACCTCCCGCTATCCCATTCCCCCCAGAGCGCTGATCAACCTCACCACAAAACAGCTTCCCTCCTACGGCGGAAGCCTTGAAACCGCTGCGGAGGACTTAAATCACTACCGGGCGGCGGAGTACGGCGTTCTGATTCTCTGCGGCGGCGAGGCCCGGGCGAAAAATTTGCTGCGGCTGCTGGAGGACCGAAATATTCCCGCCGCGCTGGACCTGCGCAACGCCGCCATGCCCGCCCCCGGCGAGGTTCGGCTGGCCGCCGGGACTTTGAGCGCGGGCAGCGAGTGGCCCCAGCTTCGCCTCGCGGTGCTGACGGAGGGGCAACTGTCCCCCGCCGCCCAAAAGCGGCGCAAGCTCAAGCAGGACTCCGGACGGCAAAAGCTTCAGTCCTTCACCGACCTCTCCCCCGGCGATCTGGTGGTCCACGCCCAGCACGGCGTGGGCCGGTTCTCCGGCATTCGGAGAATGCCGGTGGACGGCGTGGAAAAGGACTATATCAAAATCGACTATGCCGCCGGGGACTGCCTGTACGTGCCGGTTACGGCGCTGGATCAGGTCAGCAAGTACATCGGCGGCGGCGAGGACGACGGACACGCCCGGCTGAACAAGCTGGGCGGAACGGAGTGGGCCCGGTCCAAATCCAAGGCCAAGGCCGCCGCCAAGGACCTTGCCAAGGGGCTCATCGCCCTGTACGCCGCGCGGCAGAAGCAGCCCGGCTTCGCCTTTTCGCCCGATTCCCCGTGGCAGCAGGAATTTGAGGACGCATTTCCTTACCCGGAGACGGACGACCAGCTTCGGGCCATCGAGGAGATCAAGGCGGACATGGAGCGGCCCCGGCCCATGGAGCGGCTGCTGTGCGGCGACGTGGGGTATGGCAAAACGGAGGTGGCGTTGCGGGGCGTGATGAAATGCGTGCTGGACGGAAAGCAGGCGGCGATTCTGGTCCCCACCACCATTCTGGCCCAGCAGCACTACGCCACCGCCATGAGCCGCTTTGCGGGCTTTCCCGTAAATGTGGAGGTATTGTCCCGGTTCACCTCCCCCAAGGAGCAGAAGCGGATTTTAGAGGCCGCCCGTACCGGGGGCGTGGACGTTTTGATCGGCACCCACAAGCTGCTGCAAAAGTCCATGCAGTTTAAAAATCTTGGGCTTCTGGTCATTGACGAGGAGCAGCGCTTTGGCGTGACCCATAAGGAGCGGCTGCGGGAGCTTGCCCAGCAGGTGGACACCCTCACCCTCTCCGCCACCCCCATTCCCCGGACGCTGAACATGGCCCTGTCGGGCCTGAGGGACATGAGCACCATTGAGGAGCCGCCGGCCGACCGCCAGCCGGTTCAGACCTATGTGCTGGAGCACGACTGGCAGATTGTGGCGGACGCCATCCGACGGGAGCTGAGCCGGGGCGGGCAGGTCTATTACCTCCACAACCGGGTGGACTCCATCTCCGCCGCCGCCGGACGGCTGCAAAAGCTGTTGGGTCCGGAGGTCCGCATTGCCGTGGGCCACGGAAAAATGTCCGAACGGGAGCTGTCCGACGTGATGCGCCGGATGGTGGACGGAGAGGCGGACGTGCTGGTGTGCACCACCATCATCGAAACAGGCATTGATATTTCAAACGTGAATACACTGGTGATTGAGGACGCGGACCGGATGGGACTTGCCCAACTCCACCAGCTTCGCGGGCGCATCGGCCGCAGCACCCGGCGGGCCTATGCATACCTCACCTACCGCCAGGGCAAAATTTTACAGGAGACGGCGGAAAAGCGCCTTGGCGCCATCCGGGAATACGTGGAGTTCGGCTCCGGGTTTAAAATCGCCATGCGGGATCTGGAAATCCGGGGCGCGGGCAACCTGCTGGGGCCGGAGCAGTCCGGGTACATGATGAGCGTGGGCTACGACATGTATCTCAAGCTTTTGGAGGAGGCGGTGCTGGAGGAACAGGGCGTGCAGCCCGTCCGCGCGGCGGAATGCTCCGCCGATTTGACGGTGAACGCCCATCTGCCGGAGCGGTATGTCCCCTCGGCGGAGCAGCGGATGGATTTGTACCGCCGTATTGCCGCCATCCGCACGCCAGAGGATTCCGGCGAGCTTTTGGACGAACTGATGGACCGCTACGGCGACCCGCCGAAACCCGTGCTGGCGCTGCTGGACGTGGCGCTTCTGCGGGCGGCGGCGCAGGCAGCCGGAGTCACCGACCTGAGCCAGAAGGGCGAGCGGCTGCGGCTGGAGCTGGGGGTATTTCACCCGGAGGCGCTGGCGGCGGTGTGCGCCCTGCCGAAGTACCGGCGGCGGCTGACCCTCAGCGCCGGGGACATCCCCATGCTGACCCTGCAATTGCGACCCGGCGCCGACGTGCTGGAAACAGCGTCCGCGCTGGTGGAGGACCTGCGCCTGGCGGCGGAGGATACGAAAGAAAAGGAGAACGGCCATGTCTGAGGAAAAGGACCGGAAGGAGCTGCCTGAAAAGGAGCAAAAGCCCGCAATGGCGGAAAAGCCCGCAATGGCGGAAAAACCCGAAAAGGCAAAAAAGCGGGTGAAGCCCGTCAACGAGCGCGGCAGAACCGCCTTCGGCAGATTTCTGCGCAGCTACGGATACCTGTTCGTCACGGTGTTTGTGATGCTGGCGCTGTTCCGGGGGATTTTTCTTTTGGGCTTTGTCACCAGCGGGTCCATGGAGACAACCCTGCCTACCCACTCCGTGTTTTTAAGCTGGCACCTGAGCTACGCTGTGGGAAACCCGGTGCCGGAGCGGGGGGACATTGTGCTCTTTGACAGCGACGAGCTGGGCCAGACGCTGGTGAAGCGGGTGGTGGGCCTGCCGGGGGAAACCGTCTCCTTCCGTGACGGCTATGTGCTGGTTGACGGCACGGAGTTGGAGGAGCGTTATCTCCCCGTGCAGGGAATCACCTATTCCCGGGGGGAGGACGACCGCTTCACCGTGCCGGAGGGCTGCGTTTTCCTGCTGGGCGACCACCGGGACGACTCTTTGGACAGCCGCTTCTGGCAGGACCCCTTTGTCCCCGCATCCAATATTCGCGCCCGGGCGCTGGCCGTCGTCTCCCTGTGGCCGGGCAATACGTGGCTCGGCGTGCGCCGGGTGGGCTGAGTGCGCCCGCCTGCTCCGCCGGGAGGAAGGAGCAGGCATATGAAACGGGCGTTTGCGGCCCTGATTGCGGTGATGACGCTGCTTGCCGGCTGCGGCAAAAAGACGGAGGAACCGGCGGGCCTTTATTACGAGGCGTCCGGCATTGCGCCAGAGGCAGTGCTTATGACGGTGGACAGCCGGGAGGTTCCGGCGGCGCGGTATTTCTACTGGCTGACCGCCGACTGCTACTATCTGGCGGAGCAGGCGGGCGGCGAGCCGGACTGGTCCGCCGACGCGGGCGGACAGACCTTGGACGACTATGTGAAACGGCAGGCGCTGGACGCCACGGTGTTTTACGACATGGTGGAGGCTTTGGCGGAGGCCAACGGCTGCGTGCTGACGGCGGAAAATCTGGCC
>JAEWML010000064.1 GCA_023393155.1 Bacillota bacterium | reverse complement strand
GGCTCCCCGCCCGCGCCGTGGGCCGTACGGTTTTGGGGCAGACCTTCGAATCAGCCCTCCACGGACTGGCGCTTGACGAAGGTAAACGCGCCGTCGGTGGCCTGCTTGATGTAAGCCTCGGTCTTGTTGGCGTCGCCGGTTTCGGGATTGATGGTGATGCGGCCGGTAACGGCGTCGATGTCCACGTTGAACAGGGCGGCCTGAATGGCCTCGCCCTCGGCGGACTGGGCCAGCTTAACGGCCTCAATGGCGGTCATGTACGCGTCGTAGCCCAGCGCGGAAACAGCCGCCACGATGTCGTTGCCGCCGTTGTTGGTCAGGTTCTGAGCATCGGCGTTCAAGAACTCCTTAAAGCCCTTGACAAACGCGGCGGCGGGACCGGCATCGTCGTTCTCGTCGAAGAAGGTGGAGCAGTAAACCTTCTGATCGGTCCCCTTCTGGGCGGCGAGAATGGCGGAGTTCTCCCACGTATCACCGGCGGTGATGGGAATCGTGACGCCGGCCTTGGCGGCCTGCCCCACAATCAGGGCCGCATAGGTAGTGGAGGAGGGGGCGAAAATCACGTCCGCGCCATAGGTCACGGCGTTTTGGATGTAAGCGGAGAAGTCGGAGGTGCCCTCGGGGAAGCTCTCAGCCTTCACCTCGCCGCCCAGGCCCTCAAACGCCTGCTTGAAATAGGTGCCGAGGCCGGAACCGTAGTCCTCGCCCAGCATGGTCAGTACATAGGCCTTTTTCGCGCCGAACTCCTCGGACACAAAGTTGGCCATGACGCTGCCCTGGAAGGGGTCAAGGAAGCAGACCCGGAAGTAGTACGGGTTCAGCTCCGTCACGGCGGGGTTGGTGCAGGATATGCCGATGGCGGGAATTTTCGCCTGCTCAAAGGTGGGCGCGGCGGCAATGGACACGCCGGAACCATAAGAGCCCAGCACCACGGACACGCCCGCGTTCACCAGCGTCTGGGCGGCGGTAATGGCCTTGTCGGTGGTGGACTGGTTATCCACGATTTCCAGCTTCACGTCGTAGGTCTGGCCGCCAATCTCCACGGTAGGAACCACCTGATTGGCATACTGCACGCCCAGCACCTCCTGCTTGCCGCCGGCGCCGTTGTCGCCGGACGCGGGCTCAAACACGCCCACCTTCAGCACGGGATTGCTGCCGCCGGACGCGCTGCCGCCGGCGCCGCCGGATGCACTGCCGCCGGTATCCCCGCCGCAGGCGGCGAGAGAGAAGGTCATGGCAAGAGCCATGGCAAGCGCAAGAAACTTTTTCATGTTCTTTCCTCCTGTCGTCAATAAAAGAGAACAGTTTTCCAATTCTCTTTGCATAAGAAGCATTTTACGGAATTTCTTCCGGCTTTTCAAGTGGAATTATATACAGCGCGGCGCTTTAAATTTTTTCTACATCCCAAAAATTTCCAAAAATTTTTTATAATTTGTCTCCACATAAAAGACATATGTAGCTATTGCAGAAAAAATTCCTAACAACTGTGCGTGATGGACGGACAATTATTTTCGTGATTTCGCCGAAGGACGCAAAAAATAATTACGTATTCTTACGTCTCAGTCCGTATTTTGTTCTGCTTTTCACTTTTTTGGCAAAATACGCACCCTCTAAGGCGTTGGGAGCTGGTGCGGGCGGCGGACCTGCTTGTCAAAAAGGCCCCGCCGTCCGTTCGACGGCGGAGCTTTTTTCTGTAAGCTTATGCCCGGGAGGAAGCCTCTACCACAGTCAAAAATTCCTGGCGCGTCATTGTCTCGTGAGCCAGCAGAAAGTTTGCCACCGAATCGAGCTGGGAGCGCCGCTCCCGCAGAATCATTTCGCACCGGCCGTAAGCGGCGGTCACGATGCGGCGCACCTCCTCGTCGATCTGGGCGGCAATCTGCTCGGAATAGCTGCGGCCCTGCCCCATGGCACGGCCCAGAAACACCTCGTCGTGGCCGGATTCAAAGGACACGGTGCCAAGCTTTTCACTCATACCGTAGGTGGCCACCATTTTGTGGGCGATGCGGGTGGCCCGCTGAATGTCGTTTCCCGCGCCGGTGGAAATGTCCCCCAGCACCAGACTTTCGGCGGCGCGCCCGCCCAGAAGGGCCACAATCTGCTCCTCCAGATTCCGCTTGGACATATAGGAGCGGTCCTCCTGCGGCAGAGAGATGGTCATGCCGCCCGCCTGTCCCCGGGGCACAATGGAAATCTGGTTCACGGGATCGTGGCTGGGCAGCGCGTGCATCACAATGGCGTGGCCCGCCTCGTGGAAGGCGGTAAGCCGGCGCTCGTGCTCGGGAATCACCCGGCTTTTCTTCTCCGGTCCGGCGATGACCTTAATCTCCGCCTCCTTCAAATCCGCCATGGTGATGAACTTCTGGTTCCGCCGTGCCGCCAAAAGCGCCCCCTCGTTGGTAAGGTTTTCAAGGTCCGCCCCGGTGAAGCCGGGGGTTCCCTTGGCCACCTCGCTCAAGTCAACATCCTCAGACAGGGGCTTTCCCCGGGTGTGTACCTTGAGAATTTCCTCTCGCCCGCGAATGTCGGGAAGCCCCACGAACACCTGCCGGTCAAACCGGCCCGGGCGCAGCAGCGCCGGGTCCAGCACGTCCACCCGGTTGGTGGCGGCCAACACCACCACCCCTTCGTTGGCGGAAAAGCCGTCCATCTCCACCAGAAGCTGATTCAAGGTCTGCTCCCGCTCGTCGTGTCCGCCGCCCACGCCGGTACCCCTCTGGCGGCCCACGGCGTCAATTTCGTCGATAAATACGATGCAGGGCGTGGCCTTCACCGCCTCTTTGAACAGGTCCCGCACCCGGGATGCGCCCACGCCCACGTAAAGCTCCACAAAGTCCGACCCGGAGATGGACAAAAAGCCCACCCCGGCCTCACCCGCCACGGCCTTTGCAAGCAGGGTCTTTCCGGTGCCTGGAGGTCCCACCAGCAGCACGCCCTTGGGAATCCGTGCGCCCAACTCGGTGTATTTCTGCGGGTCCTTTAAAAACTCCACAATCTCCCGCAGCTCTTCTTTCTCCTCATCCGCCCCCGCCACATCCGCAAAGGTGATGGACTTGTCCCGCTCGGAAAGCGTGTGCGTCCGGGCCTCGCTGAAGCGGTTCATGCGGTCCGGACCGCCCGCGCCGCCGGAACGGAGGGACATGAGATACCACATGCCGCCCAGCAGCAGCGCCGCCGCCACATAGGGCAGCAGAATCGCCAGCCAGTTGGTGGAGTGGTCCGCGCGGTAGTTGTAAGAGGTGATGATGCCCTTAGCAGCCTGCTCCTGAATCAGGTCGTTCAAATCGCTGTAAAACAGCTCGAAATCATACAGTTCGTGGACCGCGGTGGTACTGCCGTTGATCTGCGTGCGCAGATGCAGCGTCAGCGTATTGTTGAAGATGTCAAGGCTTTCCACCTTCTCCTGCTGGAAAAGGCGCACCACCTCGGAATATTCCAGCGGCTCGGCAACAGCGCTGCTGCGCCACAGGTACATGGCGCACAGCAGCATCACCACCGCCAGAAAAACAAAGGTCATCGCGTTTGTAGCTTTTGAATTTTTCAACGGGTCCTCACTCCTTTGCGGGCCAAGCGCCCGTTTAGCGGGAATAAACCTCCGGCTTCAGCACGCCGATATAGGGAACGTTGCGATACTGCTGGCAATAATCCAATCCGTAGCCCACCACAAACTCGTCCGGCACCACAAAGCCGACATAATCGGCATTGACGGCCTTGGTTCTGCGGGAGGGCTTGTCCAGCAGCGTTACAATGGTGATGGAGGCCGCGCCCCGGGTTTTGAAATACTCGCTGAGAAACGCAAGGGTATTGCCGGAGTCCAGAATGTCCTCCACCACGACGACGTGCCGGTCCGTAATGTCCTGCTGAATGTCATGGACAATCTTCACCCGGCCGGAGGAGCTGGTGGCGTTTTCATAGGAGCTGACGGCGATATACTCCACGTCGCTTTTTACCTGACAGGCCCGCACCAAATCGGCCATAAACAAAAAGCAGCCCTTTAAAACGCCCAGAAACAGCGGGTTCTTCCCCTCAAACTGCTGGTACAGCTCTTCGCCCAGCTCCGCGATGCGGGTTTGAATCTGTTCCTCCGTCACCAGAATTTTGAGGATGTCGTTTTCCATCTCACTTCTCATATTGTCTCTCCCTCTATATCTTCTGTATAAAATGTCACCCATTCGCCGGACGTTCCGGCGGAAAATTCCAAATCCACACCAAGATACGGCGCGGCCACCGGCCGCTCTCCCGTCCGCAGCACCGGCAGGCGGTCCCGCTCCTCCGGAGAAATCCCGGCGTCGGCATAAAGCCGCTTCAGCGTCCGCGCACCCCGGCTGCCCGGCAGCTCCATGCGGTCGCCGCTGCGCCAAAGTGTCACCTCCAGTGGCCCCGGCGAATGCAGCCGGTAGGAAATGCTCCCCGGCGGTCCCTCGCTCCCCAGCATGATGCGCCATTTACCAAATTCCACCGTCTGCCCCGGCAAAAGCGGCGCCGACGGAGGCATAGGGGCCGCTTTGAACAGCTCCAGCGTTTCCCCGGTGTTGTGGGCCAGCAACCCGTAGGGCAAAGAACACTCCCGGCCCTTTCCCAGAGCCAGCACAGCCCCCGCGTGGGCGGCGGACAAATCCCGTCGCTGTCCGCAGATTTTTCCCATCAGCCCCAGCACCGCCCTGCCCCGCAGGGCCTCCGGCGCGGCGCGCA
>JAEWML010000004.1 GCA_023393155.1 Bacillota bacterium | reverse complement strand
AGACAATTCTGGAGGACGGCGGCTATGAGATGCGCCACCGCCTGTCGGAATTTCAGGAGGGGCGGTCGTCATGCTGATTTTGCAGAGAAAGCCGGGAGAGTCCGTGCTGATTGGAGACGAAATCGAGGTGACGGTGGTTTCCGTGGAAACCGGCGGACGGGTCCGGCTTGCCATCAGCGCGCCCAAAAGCCTGACCATCCTGCGCAACGAGCTGCGGGGCGCCATGGACGCCAACAAGGAAGCCGCGCGGGAGGAGGCGTCTCCCCTGGCGCTTTTGGAGCTGCTGCCAAGGCACGGCGGCGGAGAAACGAAGAAATAAGTAAACGCGCCTTGGCCGACAGGCCAAGGCGCGTTTGTTTATTTCTTTGCCGACGGTATGCAAAAACTCCACGCAGGAACATGGGTGCGCAAAGGGCCTTCCTTGGTGGGCACCATGTGCAATCGGCGCAGCCTTTTGGAGGGAATTTTAAAAAAAGCGCTCATTGCCAAGGTTATCAAGACAGTCGCTTCCGTTCAGCCGCGCGCTGTATGCCCCCGTCTCCCATCAGCCCTTCAAGGAAGGGGGGTATGCCCCGGCGGCGTGGAGGGCTTTCAGCTCCTCCGCCACCCGCTCCCGGTCCTCCCGGTAGGTCATGCCAAACCAGCGGTCGGCGGAGTGAAGCACGGAGATTTCCAGAGAGCCGTCCTCTAGCTGACTGCCCACCATCATGGGCAGCAGGCACTCCGCTTTCAGGTCGTCCCCGGCTTCCGTGCGGAGAAAGCTTTCAAAATAGGCCCGCATCGGGGCAAAAATCCAAGGGGTGAAGCCCCAGAAGTTCATGGACACCACCGTGTCCGGCGAGAGGGAACTATCTTCCGCCAGATCCCGCAGGGTTCCGTCTGGATAGAGTTGGATTTTCAAGGCCTCCCGCACGGAGAGGAGCTTTCCGTTCTCCACGGCGCACACCCCCCGGGACACCGTACCGTGGAGGCTGGCGGTGTTTTTCAGATAATAGCCCACCATGGCCCCGTGGCCCTGTGGCGAGAGGGTTGTGAGCTGTTCGTACATGGCGCGGTAGGCGTCGATTCCGTAGTAGTCGTCGGCGTTAATCACGCAAAACGGCTCCCGGATAAATTCCTCCGCGCACAAAAGCGCGTGAACCGTTCCGAAGGGCTTGGTCCGCTCCGGGGGAATGCGGTAAAAGTCCGGAACGGAGGAGAAATCCTGAAACGCGTAGGCCACCTCCACCGGGGAGCCGTCCTTTGCGGTGCGGCGGCGAAGATATTCGCCGCAGATACGCTCCATCAGCGGCTCTATCTCCGGCTTGATGATGAATACCACCTTGCCGAAGCCTGCCCGCAGCGCGTCGTGCACGGAATATTCCATCAAAATTTCATTGTTGGGGCCGATGCCGTCCACCTGCTTGTTTCCGCCGTACCGGGAGCCAAGCCCCGCCGCCATGATCACCAGTGCTGCCTTCATAAACCCTCCATACGTCCGCCGCGCCGCCAAGAAAACGGGACGCGCCCCGGCGTAATTTCACGTAATTGTCAGCCGCGCCCTGCGGCCCTGCTCTTACCATACACTGTTGCGCCGCCCTTTGCAACCGCTAAACGATTTCCCTTGACAATTTTCCGTCCCGGTCTATAATATGAAAATGATTATCATTCTTGAAAAAGGAGGCCGCATATGGCCTATTCCACAAAACAGCAGCAGGCAATTTTAAGCTGCCTGGAGGCTCGGAGAAATACGCCCATGTCCGCCGCGGATTTGGCGGCGGAGCTGCGGCGGCTGGGAGAGCCGGTGGGCCTTGCCACGGTGTACCGCCAGACGGAAAAGCTGGCGGCCATGGGCCGGGTTCATAAAATCAACACGGAGGAAGGCGCGTATTTCCAATACTGCACCCACCAGTCGGGGGAGGAAAAGCAGGACTGCCTGCTTTTGAAGTGCGAGGCCTGCGGGCGGATTGCCCATCTGGACTGCACGCATTTGCAGCCGCTGTACCGGCATCTGCAAAACGAGCATCATTTTTTGGTGGACCACCGGCGGACTTTGTTTACCGGCTTGTGCGGGGACTGTGCGGAAAAGGAGCGGGCTCATGGAGAAAAATGAACTGCTTGTCTGCCGGAACACCGCTCTGGGCTATGAGGGCCGGGCGGTGCTTTCGGGGCTGAACCTTACCGTTTCGGCGGGGGATTACCTCTGCGTGGTGGGGGATAACGGCTCGGGCAAATCCACGCTGATGAAAGGGCTGCTGGGCCTCATTAACCCCATGGAGGGGAGCATTGATCGGGCGGCGGAGCTGAAAAACGGCGCGATTGGGTACCTTCCCCAGCAGACCCGCGCCCAGCGGGACTTTCCCGCCACGGTGTACGAGGTGGTGCTCTCCGGCTTTTTAAATCAAAAAGGCTTCGGATTTTTTTACACGGCCGCGCAAAAGACCGCGGCGGTGCAGGCCATCGGAAAGCTGGGAATTTTGGAGCTGAAAGACCGGTGCTACCGGGACCTCTCCGGCGGCCAGCAGCAAAGAGCACTGCTGGCCCGGGCGCTGTGCGCCGCCGGGCGGCTTTTGATTCTGGACGAGCCGGTGACGGGACTGGACCCCGCCGCCGCGCAGGACCTTTACAAAACCCTGCGCTATCTCAACGAAAAAGAGGGCATGGCGGTGGTCATGGTAACCCACGACCTGCGCTCCGCGCTGGAAAACGCCCGGACGGTGCTGCACATCGGCAGGAATATCTGGTTTTACGGCACGGTGGAGGACTATCTCCGTTCCCCGGAGGGCTGCCGCTTCCGAAAGGGGGAGCAGTGATGGATCTGATGGAAATGCTCGCCTGGCCCTTTATGCGCCGGGCGCTGGTCGCAGGCATATTGGTGAGCCTTTGTGCCGCGCTTTTGGGCGTGCCGCTGGTTTTAAAGCGGTACTCCATGATCGGAGACGGCCTGAGCCATGTGTCCTTCGGCGCGCTGGCCGTTGCGGTGGCCCTTGGAGTCACGCCGCTGTACTTTTCCATCCCAGTGGTGATTCTTTCGGCGTTTTTTCTGCTGCGACTGGCAAACTCCGGCAGCCGGATGGGGAGCGACGCGGCCATCGCCGTGGTGAGCGCGTCCGCCCTTGCCATCGGCATCATGGTCATCTCCCTCACCACGGGCATGACC
>JAEWML010000027.1 GCA_023393155.1 Bacillota bacterium | reverse complement strand
CTTCGATGAGCCAGATGATGGTATCCATGGTATTGTACAAAAAATGGGGGTTAATCTGGGATTGAAGCAGCGCCAGCTCCGTTCGCCGCAGAGTGGCCTGCTTTTGCGTGTTCTCCCGGATTTGCGCGTTGAGACGGCTCACCATTTGCTCCACCCCCACGCTGAGGGTCTGAATCTCGTACATCTCGGATTGCACCGGCGTGTGGGCGTTTAAGTCTCCCGTGCTGATGGCCTCCACCCGGTCGCACAGGCTTACAATCGGCCCCGTGATGGATTGCACCAGCCGAAAGCTCCGCCGGGTGGAAAGCAGCACCAGAGCGATGATGAGAACCGTCACAAGCACGACCTCCGCCAAAATCTGGTGGGAGAACTGCGTTTGCAGGGTGTTCAAGTAGACCGCTTCGTGATAGAGGTAGGTATACATATACTCCTGAATCAGGGCGGTGAGCACATAGATGTTGTTTTCAAGCTGGGCCTGACGTTCGTCATAGCTTCGGATTGTCTCAATCTGGCAGATCTTCTCCTCCAGATTTTCGCACAGGTCCAGCACGCTGGAAATTGCCAGACGGCTTTCCTTCTGCGTGGTGGTGCGCAGCAGGCTCCGGGCCAGAAGCTGGGCGTCCTCCACCTCTGCGATGGGCAGGCCCTCGGAATACTGGCTTTCAATGACATAGTAGTACATTTTCAAGTCAATGGTTTCCTTGAAATCCTGATTAAATTCCGAGGCGGTGGTCACGTTGTGCAAAAGTCCCTCGTAATGCCGGTTGTAGGCGGCCAGCAGCCCTAAAATCGCCACCAGAATCACGATGGCGGGCATGGCGAAGGACACCAGAAGCCGACGCATATTGCGCTGGACGGAAACCGGTTGGTCACGATTGCCAGACAGCTTCATGGTTTGCCCCTTCCGGCGCGATAGTCCCGTGGGGTGCAGCCCTGAGATTTTTTGAAGAGAAAGCTGAAATAGTGGGCGTCCTTGTACCCCACTTCAAACGCGATTTCTCCAGAGCGCTTCGTGGTGGAACGCAGCAGCTCCCGCGCCTTTTCCATCCGTTTTTCCGTCAGATACTCCGTCAGGGTACAGCCCATCTCCTGACTGAATACGGCGGAAAGGTAATTGGGGCTGATATTGACCTGCTGGGCCACCCGGTTCAGCGAAAGCTCGTTTTCCATATAGTGCTGGTCCAGATAGCGGACCGCCTGCTGCAAAAGACCGTGGTACTGGCGGTTGGAGGTTTTGTCCCGCAGGTCCGCCGCGGCGATTAAAACCTCGCACAGGTATTCTTTCAGCTCCTCCGCCGTGACGTTCCGGCCCGCCTGCTCCAAACAGCCGAGACTTTCTAAAAACGTCTCCTGGCCACAGCCCAGCGCCTGCGCGTACTCCGCGGCGGTAAAGCGGACGCTCAGCATGAGATATTGGCAAAAGGGCTTTGATTCCAGCGCCTCCGCCATGCCGCCCAGATACTCGTCCACAAAATTGGGGATTTCCTCCACGCCGGCGCTGCGCATCACGCCCAGCAAAATAGAGGGATTGACCTTGGCCGCGTCCAGTCTCATCAAATTGCCGTCGCTGCCGGTGCCCACAAAAAAGTCCACCGTGTCCGTCGTCAGGACATGCCGCTCCGGCACAATGTGCCGGTACGCCCACAGGCGGGACACCTCTTCAAAGCAGGCGGGCAGCATGCTCAGCCGCTGGGTGGGCGTTCCCACCGCCACGTACCAGCTCATTTCGGAAGGGCCTGACGCATACCGGCCCTGCACGGTGTCGATGCACCGCCGGATATAGTCCGGCATCCGGGCGGCGTCTCCTTTGAGCAGCACAGCGTAGGTGGTCAGGTTCCAGCGCAGGAGGATATATTCCGGATATTTCAGAAAATGCTCCAGCAGCGCGTCCCGAATCTGCGCCCCCGGCTCCGAGTAATGCTCCGCTTCTCCCGGCTTTTCCGGCAGAATCGAAAAAAACGCAATGGTATAGCACTGGGCCCGCAGGTCCAGATCCAGCCGGTCGGCCTGTTCGTAAATCTGCTGGATGGAAAGCTGCCCGGCCACCACCTGCTCAAAAAAGCGGCGGCGGGCGTACTGCTCGTATTCCTGAGCCTCCACATGGAACTGGGTCAGGTAGCCGCCCTGAACCCGCTCGCTCTCAATCTTTTCGCGGATATGCTCCAGCACCTCCAATAGCTTACTTTTGGTGACGGGCTTGAGCAAAAACTGCTCCACGCCGATGTCAATGGCCTGATGGGCATACTCAAAGTCGTCATAGCCGGAGATAATGATGACCTTTGTCTTTGGCAGCTCGCTGAGCACCAGCTTGCTCAGGGCCAGACCGTCCATAAAGGGCATCCGGATATCGGTAATCAGCACGTCCGGCTTTGTCTGGCGGATCATGGGCAGGGCAAGCTCGCCGTCGCCGGCTTCACCGGCGAACGTGTATCCGTACTGTCCCCAAGGCACCGTGTCCCGCAGAGTCTCCCGAATGATGCTCTCGTCCTCCACTAAAAATACGCGCAGCAAAACGGTCCCTCCCCCAGACGGTCCCTGCCGCCTTTTTTAAAAGAATAGCATATTCGGCCAAAAACTTCCATTGCCGTTTCAAATTATATAACCCCGCCGCTCTTCATTAGCTGCTGGCGCGCTCCATCAGTTCCCAGCCCAGCGCATGGGAGGAGCCGCCCAAGCCCTGAAACATGTGAATCAACTGCTCGGCGGCGACACGTCCCATTTTGTTGTTCCTGTGGCACAGGGAGGTGATGGGCGTGGAGCCGATCTGACTGTAATAGCTGTTATCGAAGCTGACGACGGCCATATCCTCCGGAACCCTGATTTTCATGGAAAGCAGCGTTTGCACCAGCAGATAGGCAATCTCATCGTTATAGCAGATGACCGCCGTGGAGGCAGAGGCCTGCGGATCCAAAAGGTGGCGGAGCAGCTCGGGATCGCGGTGGTGCAGCAGCACTGCCCGGTCGTGGGTATCATACCAGCGGAAGCTGTCGTCATGGATGGGGAGGCCCGCGTCCCGCAGGGCGCAGACCACGCCGTGATAGCGCTGGGGACCCTGAATGTCGTCGCTTTTGAATATCCCGGCAATGTTTTTATGTCCCTTTTCGATCAGATAACGGGCTAACTGATAGCCGCCTCCATAATTGTCGTCGCAGACGCAGGGGACGCCTGCCAATTCGGCATAGGCGCCATGAAGAAAGACGATGGGAATGTCCGCCTGACGCAGCTTTTGGTACAAATCAATGTTGGGACTGGGCAGGGCGGTTTTTGCGCCCTCCACCAAAATTCCCCGCACCGGCTCCAAAAGCAGCTTGCCTAGGATTTCCCGTTCCCGCATCACTTCATTCTCCGTGGAGAACACCAGCGTGGAATAGCCCTCCTGCGCAAAAACGGTCTGCGCGTCATGGAGCACCGTGGGGAAAATATAGTCGTCCAGAAAGGACGTAATCACCGCAACCTGACGGGAGGCAATATCCACCGGTTTTCCGGTGGCATAGATGCCGCTGCCCTGCCGGGTCGCCACCAGTCCTTCCTCCACCAGAAGCTGAATCGCGTGCCGCACGGTCTGCCGACTCATCCGATATCGCCGGGCCAGCTCCGCTTCCGTGGGAAATTTGTAACCGCCGGAAATGCCCCCGCGGAGCAGCTCCTCCCGCAGAATTCCGGCTAAAACACTGTACTTCGATGCCATTGTATCCACCTCTATCACGATAATCGATCGTTTAATTATACCAGAACCACAACAATATAGCTAAAAAATAAAGTTAATTTTTCAATAATTTTTGCAGTATGCCCAAAACAAATTCTAAAACTTATCATCTCTTTGTACAAAAAATTGGACATGCAGACCATAAAATAACCCACTTTTTAAAAAGAAATTCCCGCCTTCAGGCCAGAAATGGGCAAGTATGTATGCTTGTCCCGGCCTAAAAGGTCCTTGGCAAAATCATAGAATATTAAACAAATACACGCTTTGACCGTAAAATATTAAACAAAAACTTAACAAAAAGCAACCACTTTTTAAAACTTGTATCTGGATTTTTAATTTTTGTGAAAGTTGTTTTGTTTATGCATACAAATATGGCAAAATGGCACAAACGCATATTGACTTTAGGCTTGGAATCAGGTTTAATGCAGACAAGAAAGCCTGACGGAGGCCGGCAATACGTCCGGACGGCAGTCCCCGCGCCATATCAAACGCGATGAATGAAAGTGAGGAAGAAACATGAAAAAGTTGCTTAGTCTTGCCTTGTCTCTCTGCATGGTTCTCGCGCTGGCCGCCTGTGGCGGCAACGGCGGAACCCCCGCCGGAAGCTCTGCACCCGGCGGAAGCGCAGCTTCTGCCCCCGAGGGTGGCAGCGATCTGATCAAAGTCGGCATTATCAACAACGACCCCAACGAATCCGGCTACCGCACCGCCAATGACAAAGATATGAAGGCCACCTTTACCGAGGTCAACGGCTATGAGGCTTCCTTCGCATACAGCCTGAAAAATGACGAGCAGATCGCCGCCGCCCAGAAGTTCATTCAGGACGAGGTGGATTATCTGCTGATCTCCGCGGCAGGCACCTCCGGCTGGGATTCCGTCCTGCAGGATGCGCAGACCGCCGGTATTCAGGTCATTCTGTTCGACCGCACCATTGACGCCGACGAAAGCCTGTATGTGGCCTCCATCGTCTCCGACATGGCCAAGGAAGGCCAGACCGCCGTGGATTGGCTGTCGGGCCAGAAGCTGGATACATATAACGTCATCCATATTCAGGGCGTGATGGGCTCGGCCGCTCAGATCGGGCGCACCGGCGCGTTGGACGAGATGGTGGCCTCCAATGACAACTGGAACATGATTACCCAGCAGACCGCCGAGTGGAACGCTGAGACGGCACAGCAGATTGTGCAGTCCGTCATCGACTCCGGCAAGTCCTTCAACGTCATCTATGCAGAGAACGACGACATGGCCAAGGGCGCCGTGGCCGCGCTGGATAAGGCCAACATCTCCCACGGCGTGAACGGAGACGTCATCATCATGGGCTTCGACTGCAACAAGTGGGCCCTTGAAGAGCTGCTGGCCGGCAACTGGAACTATGACGGACAGTGCAATCCGTTCCAGGCCTCCTACATCAACGACATTATCCATGAGATGGAGAAGGGCAACGCCCCCGCCCAGAAGGTCGTCATCATGGACGAGAAGGGCTTTGACGCCGCCACCATCACCCAGGCCGACGTGGATACCTACGGTATCTAAGCTCCGGCTACGCTGAATCTCAAATAACCTCGGGCGCGCGGTACGGCATATTTGGATGCTTGATCCTTGTATCCGCGCCGCGCGCCCCTTTTATTTTCAAGTATCTTATCCTTGACTGGAGGCGAAGAGGCTATGCAAGAGGGCGCCGTATTGGAACTGCGCGGTATTTGCAAGAATTTTCCGGGCGTACGCGCCCTGCAAAATGTGGACTTTACCCTGCGCGAGGGAGAAATCCATGCGCTGATGGGCGAAAACGGAGCGGGAAAATCCACATTGATCAAGGTCCTTACGGGTGTGTACCCGAAAGACGAAGGAACCATCTATATTCGGGGGTACGACGGCCCCGCCGCCATCAAATCCCCGCAGGACGCGCAGGAAATGGGCATCAGCACGGTCTATCAGGAAATTACCCTCTGCCCGAACCTGACCGTGGCGGAGAACATGTACATCGGGCGGACAAAGGGGCTGCTGACGAATTGGAAAAAGATCAACCGGGATGCGGGCGCGCTGCTGGACACGCTGGGCATCCCCGCAAGCCCCACGCAGCAGCTTGCAAGCTGCTCCATTGCCGTGCAGCAGATGGTGGCCATCGCCCGTGCGGTGGATATGGAATGCAAGGTGCTGATTCTGGACGAACCAACCTCCTCTCTGGACGAGCAGGAGGTCGCCAAGCTATTTAATCTGATGATAAACTTGAAATCCAAGGGCGTGGGAATTGTCTTCGTCACCCACTTTTTGGATCAGGTATACGAGGTCTGCGACCGGATTACCGTCCTGCGGGACGGACAGTTGGTCGGAGAATATGTCATAGAGGACCTGCCCCGGGTCCTGCTGGTTTCAAAAATGCTGGGCAAGGAGCTGGACGACCTGGACGGCGTTGGTAAGGCGGACGCGCGGGTGGGGTATGACGCGGATGGCGCCTGTGTGATGGAGGCCGTTCAGCTTGCCAGCACAGCCGGAATCAAGCCCTTCGATTTCTCCATTCAAAAGGGCGAGGTCAACGGCTTTACCGGCCTTTTGGGCTCCGGACGCAGCGAGTGCGTCCGGGCGCTGTTCGGCGCGGACCGGGCCATTGGCGGTACACTTTCCGTGAACGGGAAAAAGGTGCGGATTTCAAAGCCCTTGGACGCTATGAAGCTCGGCATCGGCTATCTGCCTGAGGACCGCAAACGGGACGGCATCGTGGGCGACCTGTCCGTCCGGGAAAATATCATTCTGGCCCTTCAGGTGATGAAGGGGTTCTTCCGCCCCTTTACACGGGCGCAGGCGGAGGCCTTTGCCGACGAGTACATTCAACTGCTGGATATCAAGACGGCCTCCGCCGATACGCCGGTCAAGTCCCTTTCCGGCGGGAATCAGCAGAAGGTCATTCTGGCCCGCTGGCTGCTGACCAATCCGGTGTTCTTAATTCTTGACGAGCCCACCCGGGGCATTGATATCGGCACCAAGCTGGAGATTCAAAAGCTGGTGCTGAAGCTGGCGGCGCAGGGCAAGAGCGTCACCTTCATCTCCTCGGAAATCGATGAGATGCTGCGTACCTGTTCCCGCCTGATCGTGATGCGCGACCGCAAGGTGGTGGGCGAACTGACCGGGGATGACCTGACACAGAACAAGATCATGACGACCATCGCCGGAGGTGAGAATCCATGACGACATCTACAAAAACACCTGTTCAGACGCCGCCGCAGCGCGTGAAAACGGGCTCGCTGCTCTCCCGCCTGACCCGGCATCAAATTTTTATTCCCATTGCGGCGCTGTTGATTCTGGTGGTATTCAATTTGATTGCCGACCCTTCCTTCTTCGCCATTTCATTGGACCACAACAGCGCCGGAAACCCGGTTTTGTCCGGATATCTCATCACGATTTTAGACAATGCCTCGGAGCTGGTAATTCTCGCCATCGGCATGACGCTGGTGACGGCCGCCTCCGGCGGGCAGGACATCAGCGTGGGCGCAGCCATCGCCATCGGCGGCAGCGTGGTGCTGCGGGTGCTGTGCGGGACGGATTCCCGGCCGGAAACCCTCCACGCCCCCATTATTGTGGCCTTTCTTGTGTGCTGCCTTGTATCCATGCTTTTCGGTGCCTTCAACGGCGTTCTGGTGGCCTACTTTAAAATTCAGCCCATGGTGGCGACGCTGATTTTGTTTACGGCGGGCCGCTCCATCGCCGCATGGATCAACAACAACGAGCTGCCCATTATCAGCGACGCGACCTTCGGCTATTTCGGCAACTTTATTCCCGGCATTCCAATCCCCACGCCGGTCTTTATCGCCGTCGTCTGCATGCTTGTCATTGCGGCGGTATTGAAATTTACGAATCTGGGGCTGTATACCCAGTCGGTGG
>JAEWML010000265.1 GCA_023393155.1 Bacillota bacterium | reverse complement strand
ATCGAAGCCTCTCCCAGTACGCGCTGCTTGGCGGCTGCGCCCTCTTCTTTCTGGGGCTTCTTCTCTCCCTGCGGCCCGGTTCGGTCCGCCTGCGGGTGGGAGAGGCCGAAGAAAAGGAGACGCCATGACCTTCTGCGGACTGCAAACGCTGTCGCTGGTGGACTTTCCCGGCAAGGTGGCGGCCACGGTCTTCACCGGCGGGTGCAACCTTCGCTGCCCCTATTGCCACAACGCCCGGCTGGTCACCGCTCCCGCTGAGACACGGGAGCAGTATGAGGACCGGGAAATTTTTGATTTTCTGTCCTCTCGGCAGGGACTGCTGGACGGAGTGGTACTCTCCGGCGGGGAGCCTCTGGTTCACAAGGAACTTTCGGACTTTGCCTCCCGGGTAAAGGACCTTGGCTTTGCGGTGAAGCTGGACACCAACGGCTGCTATCCCCAGCGCCTCCGGGCCTTGCTTGAGACGGGAAGCATCGACTACGTGGCCATGGATATTAAAAACAGTTTGCCCAAATACCCGTTGACCGTGGGTGTGACTGGCTTTGACGCAGCCCCCGTGGAGGAGAGCGCGGCGCTTTTGATGGGTGGCCCAACGGACTATGAATTTCGCACCACGCTGGTGCGAGAGCTTCACACCCGGGCGGATTTACTGTCCATTGCCCGCTGGGTGGAGGGGGCACGGCGCTATTTTCTCCAGAGCTTTACCGACTCCGGAGAGCTGATCGGTTCCGGGCTGCACGGCTTTTCCCCCGATGAAATGCGCGCCTTTGCCGAGGTTGTCCGTCCTTACTTTGGAGAGGTATCTCTCCGCAGCGTGGACTGAGCCGGGTCAAATTTTTTCGATAAGCGGCGGCCTTTTTATCACGGCGGGCTTTTGGGGTCGGGACTTTGCTTTCCGTCCGCCCACTAAATCTGGGAGGTTATTGGCATTTTTTATGAAATACTCCACAAGATATAGAGGTTTTTCTAATTGACATCCCCCAACAGCCCCGCTAGAATAAGAACGGAAGGGTGTTTCGGTGCCTTTCCGTTCTGACGGTATATGGGCCTATCTTTGGTACGCTGGCGGCGGCAGGGCAGTTTGCCCCGTGCCGCGCGAAGCGGGAATACTTTGAGAGAGTGTGGGAGCGGTATGTATCGAGTTTTGAAGCGGGACGGCAAAGTTGTTGACTTTGCCCTGTCCAAAATCAGCGTGGCCATCACCAAGGCGTTCGACGCCGTGGGAAAGGACTACAACCCCGACATCATCGATCTTTTGGCGCTGAAGGTCACCGCGGATTATCAGGACAACATCAAGGATGGCTCCATTTCCGTGGAACAGATTCAAGACAGCGTGGAAAACGTCCTCATCAAGGCCGGATACAGCGACGTGGCCAAAGCCTACATCCTGTACCGCAAGCAGCGGGAGAAAATCCGGAATTTAGGCTCCACCGTGCTGGACTACAAGGATTTGGTCAACAACTACCTGCACATCAACGACTGGCGGGTGAAGGAGAATTCCACCGTCACCTACTCCGTGGGCGGGCTGATTCTGTCCAACTCCGGGGCTATCACCGCAAACTACTGGCTCAGCGAAATTTACGACGCGGAGGTGGCCCAGGCCCACAAAAGCGGCGACCTCCACATTCACGATTTGTCCATGCTCACCGGCTACTGCGCCGGGTGGAGCCTGAAACAGCTCATTCAGGAGGGGCTTGGGGGCATTCCCGGCAAGATTACCTCCTCCCCCGCAAGCCACCTGTCCACCCTTTGCAACCAGATGGTGAACTTCCTCGGCATCATGCAGAACGAGTGGGCCGGGGCGCAGGCGTTCTCCTCCTTTGACACGTATCTGGCCCCCTTTGTGCGGGCGGACAGCCTCTCCCAAAAAGAGGTGAAGCAGTGCATCCAGTCCTTTGTGTACGGGGTGAACACCCCCTCCCGCTGGGGCACGCAGGCCCCGTTTTCCAACATCACGCTGGACTGGACCGTTCCCGCCGACCTTGCAGGCCAGCCCGCCATCGTGGGGGGCAGGGAGATGGACTTTACCTACGGGGACTGCAAAAAAGAGATGGACATGGTGAACCGCGCCTTCATCGAAATTATGGTGGAGGGCGACGCGGACGGCCGGGGCTTCCAATACCCCATCCCCACCTACTCTATTACCAAGGACTTTGACTGGAGCGACACGGAGAACAACCGTCTTCTCTTTGAGATGACCGCCAAATACGGTACGCCCTACTTCTCCAACTACATCAACTCCGACATGGAGCCCTCGGACGTGCGCAGCATGTGCTGCCGCCTTCGGCTGGATTTGCGGGAGCTGCGGAAAAAGTCCGGCGGATACTTCGGCTCCGGAGAATCCACCGGGTCCGTCGGCGTGGTGACGGTGAACCTGCCCCGCATCGCATATCTTGCCCGGGACGAGGCAGACTTTTACCGGCGGCTGGACAAGCTGATGGACGTGGCCGCCCGCAGCCTGAACACCAAGCGCACGGTCATCACCAAGCTGCTGGAAGCGGGGCTGTACCCCTATACCCAGCGGTATTTGGGTGGCTTTGGCAGCCACTTTTCCACCATCGGCCTTGTTGGCATGAACGAGGCGGCGCTAAACGCCGCGTGGCTGCGCAGGGACCTGACCGCACCGGAAGCCCAGTCCTTTGCCAAAGATGTGCTGAATCATATGCGGGAGCGGCTCAGCGACTATCAGGAGCAGTATGGCGACCTTTACAATCTGGAGGCCACCCCCGCCGAGTCCACCTCCTACCGGCTGGCCAAGCACGACACGGAGCGGTTCGGGGACATTATCACCGCTGCCAAGCCCGGCAACGCACCCTATTATACCAATTCCTCCCACCTGCCCGTGGGCTACACCTCGGATTTGTTCGACGCGCTGGCGGTGCAGGATGATTTGCAGACCCTCTATACCTCCGGCACCGTGTTCCACGCGTTTCTGGGCGAAAAACTGCCGGACTGGCGGTCCGCCGCCGTGCTGGTGCGGAAAATCGCGGAGAACTTTAAGCTGCCCTACTACACCCTCTCCCCCACTTATTCCGTCTGCGCCCAGCACGGGTACCTCACCGGAGAGCATTTCACCTGCCCCCAGTGCGGAAAGCCCGCCGAGGTTTACAGCCGCATCACCGGCTATTACCGCCCCGTGCAGAACTGGAACGATGGCAAGACGCAGGAATACAGGGACCGCAGGCTCTACGAGCCGGAGTCGGCTTTTAAGCCCCACGTGCAAAGCCACGCCGCACAGGCGGCCCGGCCCGTGCCCGGCCACGCCGCTTCCCCCTCTGCAGAGCCGCCCGTCCCGGAGCAAAGCTCTACCGTGCGGGCCATGCGCGACGCGGTGGACGAGCTGCTTCTGTTCACCACCAAAACCTGCCCCAACTGCAAAACCGCCAAGGAGGGCCTTGAACAGGCGGGCCTTTCCTATACGGTGCTGGACGTGAGCGAGCATCTGGACCTTGCCCGGAAATACCGCATTATGCAGGCCCCCACGCTGCTGGTCCGCAGGGGGGACAAGATGGAGGCGGTTTCCGGCGCACCCGACATCTGCAAGCTTGCCGCCGCGCTTTGACGGCGGCCTGTGAAACCCGCTTTGAATGAAAAGGTGCCCTCCGCCGCAATGCGGCGGAGGGCACCTTTTGTAAATACTCCGGGTTCTTTTGCTGGCTTTGGTACAATTCCGGAAGCATCCGGGCAAGGCCTTTCGCCTGCAATCGCCCCTGTTTTTTAACGCTGGCAGGAAAGATTCCGCTTTTCAGCGGCGCGCTTCCGCCGAAGCGCCCTCATTTCCTCCGCAGGGCCTTCAGCGCCTGAATCCCCAGCATGCTGGCAAAGGCCAGCCCCACAATGGTCCAAAAATTCGCCGCCGACAGGGCCGCCACGTCGAACAGCGGCTCCAGCACCGGAATGGTCAAAACGCTTGTCAGCAGGGCCGCGCCAAACAGAAACGCCAGCAGCAGATATCGGTTGTTGAACAGCTTTTTGGAAAACAGCATGGGCCGCTGGGACTTGCAGTTAAACCCATGGAACAGGCGGCTCAGGCACAGCGTGGCAAAGGCCATGGTGGTTCCCACCGGCGCTCCTCCGGCATTCAGACCCATGTGGAATGCAATGGAAGTGGCAATGGCGATGACCATGCCCTCCAACGCCACGTCCGCAAGGAATGCCCGGGTCAGGATTCCCTCGCTGCGGGGCCGGGGCTTTTGAAGCATCACGTCCTCGCTTCTGGGCTCCAGCCCCAGGGCGATGGCGGGCAGGCTGTCTGTCAGCAAATTGATGAACAGCAGATGCACCGCGGCAAAGGGCGCGGGCAGGCCCATGAGGGACGCGTACAGCACCGCGAGGATGCCCGCCGCGTTGCCCGAAAGCAGAAACTGAATGGCCCGCTTGATGTTGGCATACACGCCCCGTCCATTTTCCACGGCCCGGACGATGGTGGCGAAGTTGTCGTCCGTCAAAATCATGCCCGCCGCGTCCTTGGCCACCTCCGTGCCGGTGACGCCCATGGCCACGCC
>JAEWML010000212.1 GCA_023393155.1 Bacillota bacterium | reverse complement strand
TGGACGCGCAGCAGCTCTCCCAAGCGCTTTTCCTCCGCGTCTCCCGGGAACAGCATGTTGATTTCCCCGTGGCGCACCAGCACCGCCAGAGAATAGTTGTTGTCCTTGCGGTATTGCCGCTCCAGCGGCGGATAGACGGTCATCCGCAGGCTGCCGCAGGTGAAACTGCGGGGCCGCGTGGGATACAGAGGCTTGATGCCAAGCTCTGAAAACGTATCTTCCAGCGCCCCGGCCTTGTCATTTTCCTTGGAATAATAGGGCTGAATCACAGTGCCCACGGAAAATTCCGCCAGCACGGCGGGCGCGCCGCCGATGTGGTCCTGATCGGGGTGGGTCAAGATCAGATAGTCAATGCAGGAAACGTCCTTTTCCCGCAGGAATTCCACAATGGCAGGCCCATCCACAGCCTCCCCCGTATCCACCAGAATCACCGCGTTTCCCTGACGAATCAGGGTGCAGTTGGCTTCGTTTTGGGTGGAGAGGAAGAATATCTCCGCCGGGCCGTCCTCGAAGGGCGCGGCGTTGGCTTGCCATACCAGCCCGAACGCCCCGGCCAGCACAGCCAGAAACAGCAGCAGCCGCAGTGAAAAGCCCGCCTTTTTAATGACCGTCATTCAACTCCCCCTCTCCTTTGTGATTCACGGAAATACCATATCATTTTAATATTAAATGCGCAGGTGTGTCTGCAAATGAATTTTTTAAGGAAACTTCCCTAAATTGTGCGTAGCTGCCTGAAGTTACTCCTCAAAAAACGGAAACATCTCCGCGCCGATGCTCTGGCTTTGGCAGGCCACCACAACGCAGTCGTAGCCGCCGCCGGAAACCATCCGCTCCACCTGCTCCGGGGAATTTGTGCTGATTTGCACCGCGTCCACCCGGGCGCACATCAGCGCCAGATACGCGGCGGTGGAAAAGAAGTTCTCGTCGCACACCAGAAGCACCCGCGCCCCTGCCGGCAGCTTGTGGTTTTCAATTTCCACCCGGGCCGCGCGCTTTCCGTAATAGATGGGGAACAGGTTGCCCGGCGCGCCCGCCAGCTCGTCCACCGCCGTCAAATCCAGAATCGTCTGGTCAAAGGTCCCCCGCCGGCTTGTCTCATGGTGGCTCTCATCCGTCAGCTCCACCGTCAAATCCGTGGAAAAGGACGGGGTGAGCGTTACAAAATCGTCCGTCCCGCTCCAATACAAGCCGGAGGCGCGGCCCTCGTTTCCAAGAAGCAGGCCGGGGTACAGCGTCTGTTCGTAGCGGGCGGGGTCCGTCGCCCGTCCGCTGGGATCAAACCTGAGTCCAGACAGCTCTTCCACACGCTGGGCAATGCTCCCCGCCGCAAACTGGGCGGCCCGGGCCGTCCAGTTAACGTCCGTCCGATAATAATACGCGTCATAGGCCAGCGGCGCCTCCAAAAAGCTCTGGCGCAAGTCCAGCGTGTCAACCCCAACAGCCATCAAATCGATCAACAGCTCGTCAAGATTGCGAAGGCTGGCATAGTCGGGCGTGTAGCCGTCTGGGAATTGGCTGACGCCCGGCGTCAGCTTTCCCGACGCGCCCACAAACAACACCGGCGCACCCGTTTTTTCGGCGGCGGCGCTCAGCCTTTCAAGCCGCTGGGCGTATTCCATCACCTCGGGATCGACGGCCTGATAGAGATTGGACCTGTGCAGAAAGCCCTCGTCGTCCTTGAGGATGTAAAAATCGCCGCTGGTCCGCCTGCCCTGCGCCACCAGCGCGGCGGAATAGACGCGGTTCGCCGTCTGTTTGGGGAGGTCGGCCCGCATGCTTTTTTCCACGCTGCTTTGCAGCCCGCCCGGATTCAGCCGGTTTTCCCACAGGTCAAATTCCAGAGCGGCCCCCACCGCGTCATTTCCGGCGGCGCACAGGGCAAAGCCCCCCGCCGCCAGCAGGATGAGCAGCAGTAATGGGGCCGCCACCCGCCGATACAATTCCGTTTTGCTTGATTGTTTCATGCTGCCTCCTTGCGCTGGTTTGGCTGCGCTTGCAAAATGGACTGCGGCTCACCGGGCGAGAAACGCCAGGCACAGCACCAGCATCGCCGCAAGCCCCGCCGCATAACCAATGGCCGCCACGCACCGCCAAGCCCGGCCCCGCCGCCCAAGAAACGCCGAAAATCGCGCGGCAACCGGCGTTACAAACAGCACGCCGAAAAACAGGGGCGCCCAATACTCCCGCAGCGCCGCATAGAAAAAGCCGCTGGAAAAGGCGTTATTTCCAAAGCCCAGCAAATCAATAAAAAACTGCCCCGCGTGATAAAGCGTGGGACTTTTCAGAAGGACAAAGCCCACTGCCACCGTCAGCAGTGTATAGACGCGGCGCAGCGCGCCGCCCGGTATCCGCGCCACATGGCGGAAGGAATTTTCCGAAAGAAGAACCGCAAAGTTCCAAACGCCCCAGACCAGAAACGTCCACTCAAACCCGTGCCACAGTCCGAAGCACAGCCAAACCAGCGCAAGGCTGCAAATCACCATGTCCGGATTCTCCTGCCGGGGCATAGAGCCGTACAGATACTTGCGGAACCAGCCTAAACCCGTAATTTCCCAGCGCCGCCAAAAGTCCGCCAGACTGTCGGCCTGAAAGGGGGCGCGGACTTGCTCCGGCAGGGTAAAGCCAAACACCAGGCCCAGCCCGACGGCCATATCCGCATCCCCGGACAGCTCATAGTAAAACTGAAGGCACAGGGCCAGCAGCCCCAGCCAAACCAGCAGCACCGGCACCTGCACCACGGTGTTGTCCATGCTGGTCTGGTTAAACACAAAGTCCACCAGATAGGCCAATTGGCCCGCCAGCAGAATTTTTTTCGACAGGCCCAGCACAAAGCGGCACAGGCCCCGGCTGAGTTGCTCCGTACTGTGGGTCCGGTGGGTGAGCTGCCGCCGAAATTCGGTAAAATCCGTCAGAGGTCCCCCCGCCAGCTTGGGGAAAAAGGCAAGATGCAGTCCCACATAAAAAGGATTCCGCTCCGCCGGAGTGTCTCCCCGGTACACATCCAGACAATAGCCCACCGACTGAAGCGTAAAAAAGGCAAGCCCCAGCGGAACCGCCGTGGGCAAAGCGGGGGCGGAACCCCCCGCAGAGGGATACGCAAGCGCCAGCAGCGGCCCGGCCAGCCGGAAAAGCGCCAGCAAAAGAACGTTTGTGACCACGGCCAGCCCCGTTACGCCGGTGCCGCTGTGTCCCCGCGCTTTGCGCCGGTCAATCCACAGGCCCAGCACCCAGCTCCACAAAATCCAGATGGCCAGCACCGGCAGATAAACCGTCTGCCCAAAGGCGTAAAACACAAGGCTTGCCAGCAGCAGCACGCCGTTTTGCAAAGGGCGGGAAAAAAAGCACAGATAATACAGCACGATACAGGCCGGCAGTCCGTATGCCAAAAATGCCAGACTGGAAGTCTCCATGAACAGCCTCCTATTTGCGGGATGCGTAATACGCGGAAACGGCAAACACCAAGATTGCCAGCAGCAGAGCCAGCGGCGTGTAAAGGGACGCGTCGGTGTTCATCTCGGCGGACTTTTCAAGCACGTCCAGATACGGACCGATGGCCTCCGCATGCCGGGAAATGCTGGTTTTGATGCGGTAGACCTCCTGACGAAACTCGGAGGTGTTGCGCACAAGCCCGCCGTCGCTTTGCATGCTGTATCGGTTGAACGTGGTGTAGATATGTCCCCAGCGGGTCCACTCCCGCTCCACGGCGGAACCAAGATATGCGGCGATGCCGACCACCGTCTCATACAGCGTCTTGTCCGACAGCGGCCCCCTGCGCAGCTCGGCATACCGCCGCTCCAGCTTGTCAAGAAAATTGTCGTCCATGGACAAACGGTCAAACCAAGGCTGGGTCTGGAAGGCGGTTACCTCCCACTCCAGCGGCTGGGCGACATAATTGTCCAGCGCGCCGTCCAAATCCCACACCGGGCCCATATGCAGCTTGCCGCCCAGCTCCTTGTACATATAGGTGGAGTTTTTGCCCGCGTCGTAGCTTCCGAAAAACTCGTTGAACAGAAAGTAGTCCACAAAGGAATCCACGTCGATATAGCGGGAATAGGTTGCAAAAACCTCCGGGTCGTCGGAATACAGCACCTTCTCTATGCGGCTCAAATCCTCCGTGACATACTCGATTGCCTCCGGCGTTGCGTTTTTCTGCGTGGGGTAAATCAGGCCCAGCCGGGCCTCCTTGGAGGGACCGGCGGTGGCCCAGGTGTCCAGAATGATTTCATCCTCCGCCGCCCGGTCCCGCCGCACGATATAGGACGGGAATTGGTCAGAGCTCTCGGCCTCGGAAATGTCCACCCGCTCCGGCCCCTGCTTAATGCTTTCAATCAGCAGGTACACGCCCTCGTAATGGTACTGCCCGTTTTCGTAATAGAGCACCTCGCAGTAGCGGGAATCCGGCGTGTAGGGCATAAAAGCGGAGGCCATGCGGTAGGAGAGATAGTTCCGCATCATGCTCTTGTCCGCCATGGAGCCGTTGAGCACCCACTCGGATTCCGCGCCCATGCCCATCAAATCCAGCTCATTGTCCTGCCCGGACTCCGTCACAAGCTTCACCAGATACTGGGCCTTTTCATAGAGCATAGAGCTGTTTCCCCGGCGCTTCAGGCGCACGTCGCTGACGTATGACGCCCTGTCGTGCAGCGTGTTCACGTCTCCGGTGTCAATGACGCGGAGGGTGCCCGCCCGGTAAGGCTCCACGCCCGGAATGGGGCTGAAGGTGCCGTCCTTCTCCTGCTCCATGCTGATGGGCGGGCGCTCGTCCCCCGTGTCCAGAATCACCAGCGGGAGATTGGAGGAAAAGCTTTCGTCCACCGTCCAGTCCTCTGAAGAGATGCCCTGCATTGCGTCTTCGGCAAGGGGCGCCGGAGTCAGCGGCAGGTCATAGGCCCCGCTCTGCGCCTGCCGCTTTGCCAGCGCGCCCAGCAGGCTCAGTCCCACCACCGCCGTCAGCAGCACCGCGATTCCCACGATGGCGGTTTTTCGCTCATTTCTCATCCCGTGGCCTAGCGGTTAATCTCGTCGTTCTGGCTGACCAGATTGACAGCCGTCATCCCCTCCAGCTTGCCAAGCTGCAGCGTCAAAGAGCCGGTTTTCCGGTCCGCCTGCCGAACCTGCTTTTCGGAAAGCTCGTAAATGTACTCCAGCGTGTCCCGTGAGGTATTTTTGACCCTAAAGCGGGCCTTTCCGCCGAAAATCTGCCCCACGGCCTTTTCAAGCTCCTCCTCCACGGCTCTGTCCCCCCGCAGCACCAGAAGATAGCGCTCGTTGCTTTTCACCGCGCCGAAAAGGAGCATAAACAAGAAGATCACGCCCGAGCCGATGGCGGAAATCAGATACTCCTGCACCCCGCAGCAAATCCCCACTGCAACCGCCCAGAAGATATACGCGGTGTCCCGCGGGTCCTTGATGGCGGTGCGGAAACGCACGATGGACAGCGCGCCCACCATGCCCAGAGAAAGGGCGATGTTGTTGCCGATGACGTTCATCACCAGCGTGGTAATCAGGGCGAGCATAATCAGCGAGACGTTAAACTTCGCGCTGTACACCGCCGCCGCGTGGGACACGCGGTAGGACAGGTAAATCACCACGCCCAAAAGGCCCGCAATCAGAAAATTCAGCAGAATATCCTGTAAGGTCAGCGCGCCGGTGTTTGCCGCCAGCAGGGCCAAAAGCTCTTCTCTCATCGTATCATATCCCTCTTTTTCATATCATTAAGGGGCTGTCCGCGCCCAGGAAACGCCTATCCAAAGGTGTGGCTGATCCGGCGGGACATCACGTATTTACTGTAAGACACCGGAAGCTTTTCAATGCCCTCCAGTAAATCCCGGATGTAACTGAACAAAAAGCGGTTGAATTTCACTTCCATGGTCACGTCGTCCGGTGCGCCCACGGGGTAGAGGAAATCCTCCCCGTCAAACAGCGCCGGTATTCCCTCCCCGGCGGTCAGATGCCGGTCGAAGGTGATGCGAATGTCGTTTGCGGGCACCACAAAGGCATAGCGCCGGTATTCCACGGTGCAAACAGGCCGGTAAAGCTCCTCAAGCATCAGGCGGTAAAGCTGCTGCGCCAGCGGCTGATCCAGCGCGGCAAGAGGGCCGTAGTCTCCCCGGAGCAGCCGCTCCGCCGCTTCCCGCGGCAAAACAAGGGACTGCTTGCGCTGCCACGCGCCGTCCTTTTCCTTCAGCTCCAGCTTGGCCACCGCGGCGGTGGGAGAATAGACCCGCAGGCGCACCTTTTTCCGGCGCTCCAGCCCGTCCTCCTTCTCCTCATAGTCGTGGTTGTACAGACTGTCGAAATACAGCGAGCGCACGGTGTACCCGTCGGGTCCGTTGTTCGCGTCGCCCGGCAGCACCTGGGAGAGCAGTTGCTGCGCCCGCAGGGATTCCGCCAGAGAAATCCGGTATTTTAGCTCGCGCCTGCGCACGTCCAGCGTCTTACTCACTAAGGCGTCTCTCCCCTCTCCGGTTTCGGCACAGACAGTTCCTTCACTCACGGAGAGGAACTGCCTGTGTCGGTTTTTTCCCTATTATAAAGTATTTTGTCGGAAGAAACAACCACTTTTCAACCTAGAAAGTATTACCTGCACTGTTAACGCAAGCTTCATGCGAAAAAGCGGCGGCCGGTCAAAGGGCCGGCCGCCGGAAAGCCGCACGCGCGGAGGGATGTGCGGGAATGGTAATTGTAACCGGGGTTCGGGTGGGTTACAGCCGGAGCATCTCTGGCTGCTTGCCGTCCAAAGCCTCTTCCAGCGTGTGCCATGCCAGCACGGCGCATTTCACGCGGGCGGGCATATGGGAAATTCCCTGTAAAGCCACAGCGTCCTCCAGTTTTTCCAGCCGGGCCTCGTCTGCCACTTCTCCCTTAATC
>JAEWML010000196.1 GCA_023393155.1 Bacillota bacterium | reverse complement strand
TGTATCGGGCGCTGGCAGAGCAAATCTGCCTGCGCAGCGGCGGCAAAAGCAAGCGCAGATGATCAAGTCCGCCAAAAGCTGGGGCTGGGGCTATGGCTTGGCGCAGGTCTGCCGCCCATTCAAATTTCCGAAACAAGCTGGGGCATTATCAGCCGCCGCCCACTTTTGGGGCAAGGGACACACCCGTCTTATATACAAACCGGGCGGAAGGACATCTCCTTCCGCCCGGTTTCTTTATGTTGCCGCGCACGGCTCTCCGCACCGCGCGTAATAGAAGAGATACTGCTGCATCACCCCGGCAAAACCCTTGTAGCGGTACAGCGGAAACCGGCCCCGGTAACGCTCCCGCACCACCCGGTTAATCCAAACGTCCCGTGGAAACGCGGCGATGCGATGATAGCCGAACAGCGCCACGCAGCTTGCCACCTTCACGCCCACGCCCGGAACGGTCATCAGCGTCTCCGGCAGCGCCTCGTCGTCAAGCTCCGCCAGCGCCGCAAGGTTCAACGTTCCTGCCGCCGCCAGCCGGGCAGCGGCCAGAACATAGCCCGCGCGATAACCAAGAGCACAGGCCCGCAGGCCCTCCTCCCCCGCCGCGGCCAGAGCCGCCGCGCTGGGAAACCCATACTCCGGGCCAAGGGCCTCCCCGTACCGCCGGCACAGCGTCTCCACGCAGGCGCGAATGGCCGGGATGTTCTTCCGCTGGGAGATGATAAAGGTCACCAGCATCTCCCACGGGTCTTGCCGCAAAATGCGGATGCCCGACCCGAAGGACGCCGCTGCCGTGAGATATGCGTCCTTTTCCGGAACGGCGGCGCGAAACGCGGCGTAGTCCGTACCCAAATCGAAATAGTCCCGCCAGAAGCCGTCAAACTCCTCCTCGGAGCAGTCCAGCGCCCATGCGTCGGCCCGCTCCTGAAGCTCCGTCCACCGACTCCCGGCCACGGCGCGAAAGCATCTCTCCTCCAGCCGTTTCAGCCGAAAGCACTGTCCGCTGTCTGCAATTTTTCCGACGTCAAATTCCTCTTTTGAAACAAATACCATGTCAGCACTCCGCAGGCCACAAAATATCGTGGGCGACAGGTGTGTAAAACAGGCGCTGAATCTCTGCCATGTCCCGTGTCTGCCCCAGAATCCACATCAGCTTCGCCGTCACCGCCTCGGTGGTCATGTCAAACGCCTCCAGTACTCCCGGAACGCCCTTGAACCGGTGGCCCACATGGTAGATGCCAAGATCGCTGCCCTCGTTCTGCACCTGCGTGGTGAGCACCACCAGCTTGCCCCTCTCCGTCCAACGGCAGAGACTGCCGCAGAAATCCGAACCCTCGTAATCCGGCAGTCCGCCCACGCCGAAGGACTCGATCATCAGCGCGTCACAGCGCTCCAGCAGATAGTCAAGCAGGGCCTGCTCCGTGCCGGGAATCAGCTTCAAAAGCCCCACCTTTGTATTAAGCTGTTCATAAAATACCGGCCCTCCCTCGCAGCTCTCATGGAGGTAACGCAGCAGCACCCCGTCTCGCAGGACCCCGAGGAACGGGTAGTTGATGCTGGAAAAGGCCTCGAAGCTCTTGGATCGGATTTTCTGCGCCCGGGTCCCCAAAATCACCTTTCCGTTGAACACGAGGGATACGCCCGGCAGGCCCGACGCCGCCGTGCGGAACGCGTCCGTCAGGTTGATTTTAGAGTCCGTCACGTCAAAGCCAATGGGCTTTTGCGCCCCGGTGAACACAATGGGCTTGGAGCTTTTTTGAATGAGATAGCTCAACGCCGCGGCGGAATAGGCCATGGTGTCCGTCCCGTGGGTGAGCACAAATCCGTCGTAGTCCTCATAGTGCTCCCGGATGCAGCGCGCCATCGCCAGCCAGTGAACCGGTGCGATGTTGGTGCTGTCCAGATTCAAAAGCTGTAAGCTTTCCACCTCGCAGATGGCGGAGATGACGGGAATATGGGCCAAAAGCTGCGCGCTGGTAAGCTCCGGGGCCAGCCCGTTTTCCGTCACCTGCGAGGCAATGGTGCCGCCCGTGCCGATCATTAAAATCTTTTTCATTCTATGTCCTTAAAAAAACTATGTCTTTATAAAATATCCCTGTGGTCCAGCGCCGCAAGACCGAACCGCACGGCGCGGCTGACGCGCTCCCGCTCGTTCTCGTCCCCGGCGTCATACCGCTGGCGCAGGCGGCGGAGAAATTCGCCCCGAAGGGAATCCTCTCCCGCTCTGGCCCAAACGTCCTGACGGACGCGGGTTCCGTCCCGCAGCTCCAGCGCGTAAAACCGGCCGGAAAGCACCGTCTCCAGCGCCGTCAGGTCAATTCCCCGCTCATCCGTCTCCCCGGTGAAAAGAATACGGTATAAATCATAGGTGGTCCACTTCGGCAGGGCGGCTTCCGCCGCCTCCCGGGGGTCCCGGTCCGTCACGTCCACGGTCAGAATTTCGTAGCGGTGGCGGGCAAAGGGCACAAATTCCAACGTTACCGTCCCGTCATCGGACACGGTGCCGAAATAAAAGCCCTTGTCCCCCAGCTCGTCAAAGCCCCGGCCCTCCGGACATCCAGGATAGGCCCACAGGGTCTTCCCGCTTTTCTGGGGTCCCGAGGCGGCGTGAATGTGCCCCAGCGCCAGATAGGCAAGGCCGCTGGCGGCAATTTCCGCCTTCGTGACGGGGTTGTAGCGCGGGGCCGATGGCTCCACGTCCCCGTGGAGCGCCATCAGATGAATCCGCCCGTCCTGCGGGGCGGTAAAGCCGGTCAAAAGTCCCGCCGTCTGCTCCGGGGCGGTAAAGGCCGCGCCGTGGACCGTGCAGTTGAGGTCCGGCAAATCCACGCTCTCTATCTCTCCGGACTTAAATATGTACACATTCTCCGGCCACTGAACCGTTGCATAAGGGCTGTCGGCGGAGTAAAAATCGTGGTTTCCGGGGGCGATGAACACGCTGATTCCGGCGCGGCCCAAGCCCCGGGCCAGCTCCTCCGGCGTCTCCTGGAAGCTGTTCGTCCCGTCAAAAAGGTCGCCGGAGAGAAGCATCAAATCCGCGCCCCGGCGGAGGGCCTCCTCCGCCAGCCGCGCGCCAAGCTCCCGGCTCTCCCGCCGCCGCTCCGCCGCCCGCTGGGGCGACAGGGCGTGAAACGCGCTGTCCAGATGAAAGTCCGCCGCGTGAATAAATCGGAGCATGGCCTTTACTGCTCGTCGGGCCGCCAGGCCTTGCACACGTCCACCCACGTCCCGCCGGAAAGTTTCTCCAGCTCGTCACAGGTCATCTCCACGGCGCTGTTGCTGCTGCCCGCCGCCGGAAAAATCGTGTCAAAGCGGCGCATGGACGCGTCCAGATAAATCTCCACGCCCTCCTTCACGGCAAAGGGACACACGCCGCCCACGGCATGGCCCACCAGCGTGGCGGCCTCGTCGTGGCTCAGCATGGAGGCCTTACCTCCAAACTGGTCCTTATAACGCCGGTTGTCCACCTTGGCGTCTCCCGCGCAGACCACCAGCAGCACCCGGTCCCCCAGCTTGAAGCTGAGGGTTTTGGCAATCCGCGCGCCCTCCACGCCCACGGCTTGGGCCGCCAGCTCCACGGTGGCGGAGGACACGTCGAACTCCCGGATGCGGTCCTCAATGCCCTGCGTTTGAAAATAGGTTCTTACTTTCTCGATTGACATGAATCCGTTCCCCTTTATCCGTATGTGATTACAAATTATCGGATGTCCACCCGTTCCACCCCGACGCACAGGCCGGTGGCGCTGTCCAGCGTAAAAATAGCCCCCTGCAGCTTTACCGGACCCTCAGGCGCCCGGAACCGGCCCGGCAGGCCCCCCAGAAACATCTCCACCGACTGCTCCGGCTTCACCCCCAGCACGGATTCCACCGCGCCGGTCATGCCCAAATCCGTGATATAGCCGGTCCCGTTGGGATATACCCGCTCGTCGGCGGTAGGCACATGGGTGTGGGTCCCCCAGAGGGCG
>JAEWML010000181.1 GCA_023393155.1 Bacillota bacterium | reverse complement strand
GGGACGCGGGGGTGCAGCTTCGGCAGGTGGAGGCGCGCCAGCAGGGGCCGGACCATCCCATTCTCTGGGGCGTGGAGGAGACGGACTATCTCAAATTTTACCTGTTTCAGGTGATTTGAGGGAAATTGGCTTGTAAACCGCTGAAAAAGCGCGTATAATATGATTCTATATTTAAATGATGCCGTTCCGGCAAAAACGACAAAACGGGTGAACAAAATGAGTATGACAAAAATCGCGGCAATTTTCGCCGACAGCGAGGTTTATTCCGGCAAGGAGATCACCGTGGGCGGCTGGGTCCGCACCGTGCGGGACATGAAGAACTTCGGCTTTGTAGAGCTGAACGACGGCTCCTGCTTTAAAAATTTGCAGGTGGTGCTGGACGCGGCGTCCCTTGCCAACTACGCGGAGATTGCGTCCCAGAACGTGGGTGCCGCGCTGATCATCACCGGCACGGTGGCCCTTACGCCGGAGGCCAAGCAGCCTTTGGAGCTGAAGGCATCCAAAATTGAGGTGGAGGGCACCTCCACCCCGGAGTACCCTCTTCAGAAAAAGCGCCACAGCCCGGAATTTCTCCGCACCATCCAGCACCTGCGGCCCCGGACGAACCTGTTTTCCGCCGCCTTCCGGGTGCGCAGTGCGGCGGCCTTTGCCATCCACGAATTTTTCCAGAGCCGGGGCTTCGTCTATGTCCATACCCCCATTATCACCGCCAGCGACTGCGAGGGCGCGGGCGAAATGTTTCGGGTGACTACGCTGGACCCGGAGAATCCTCCCCGCACCGAGGACGGGCAGATTGACTATTCTCAGGACTTTTTTGGAAAGCCCGCAAACCTCACGGTGTCCGGCCAGCTAAACGCCGAAAACTTCGCCATGGCCTTTGGCGACGTGTATACCTTCGGTCCCACCTTCCGGGCCGAGAATTCCAACACCCAGCGCCACGCCGCCGAGTTTTGGATGATTGAGCCGGAGATGGCCTTCACCGACCTCAAGGGCGACATGGACGTGGCGGAGGCCATGATTAAATTCGTTATCCACCGCACCATGGAGCGCTGCCCCGACGAGATGGACTTTTTCAACAGCTTCGTGGACAAGGGCCTCAAGGAGCGCTTAGAGCACGTGGCCGCCGCAGACTTTGGCCGCGTGACCTATACCGAGGCGGTGGAGATTTTGAAGGAGCACAACGACCAGTTCGCCTACAAGGTGGAGTGGGGCACCGACCTCCAGACGGAGCACGAGCGGTATCTGACGGAGCAGGTGTTTAAAAAGCCCGTGTTCGTCACGGATTATCCCAAGGAAATCAAGGCGTTTTATATGCGCATGAACGACGACGGAAAAACCGTTGCCGCCGCGGACTGCCTGGTGCCCGGCATCGGGGAAATCATTGGCGGCAGCCAGCGCGAGGAGCGGCTGGACAAATTGGAGGCCCGCATTCGGGAAACGGGCATGGACCCGCAGGACTACTGGTGGTATTGCGATTTGCGGCGGTACGGCTCCTGCAAGCACGCGGGCTTCGGTCTGGGCTTTGAGCGGATGGTGATGTACCTCACCGGCGTGAGCAACATCCGGGACGTGCTGCCCCATCCCCGCACCGTGGGCAGCGCAGACTTCTAAAAATCAAAACGCGTGGGACGTACTATGTACGGCGGAGGGCAAAGCCCTCCGCCGTGCTGCTTTTTCACCGACAGGGCGATTCCATTCTTAGCGGGCCTAATAAAGCACAAAAACCGCCGTTTTTCGTGCAGGATGGCGAGGCCGAAAAATAAAAATGCCGGTGGACGGCGGCGGAAAATCATGGTAAAATTACCGGAACGGCCCGCATTGCGCCGCCGCCGTCATATTTTTACCGAGCCGGTAAATACTGTCATGGTATCGGACCATGTGAAGGAGGGGCGCTGTGAGCAAACCATATCTGCCGACGCTGCCGAAAAACAAGCTCTGGCGCGGCCTGTATCTGCTGGTGCGGCGCTATTTGCGGCACAACGTGTCCATTCAGGGCGCGGCGCTGGCGTTTTACCTGCTGTTTGCAATTTTCCCCATGCTGATTTTCGCCAGCTCTCTGCTGGGCTTGCTGCATCTGGACGTGGGGGCCATTTTGAAGGACCTTGGGGAATTTTTGCCCAAGGTGGCGGTGAATTTCATCGGCGTGTACCTTGTCCACGTGCAGGCCAACGCCAATGTGCGGCTGCTGCTGTTTGGGCTGGTATTCTCCATTTACTTTCCCATGCGGGCGGCCAACACCCTGATGCGCTCCGTGCGCACGGCATACCACTTAGGCCCGCCCCGCCACGCGGCGGCGCATTTTGTGCGCACGCTGGTGTATACCATCCTTTTGCTGCTTGCGCTGGCGCTGACGCTGGTTCTGATGAGCGTGAACAACACCGTGCTTTCCTACGCGGTGGAAAATTTTCACCTGCCGCCTTTTGCGGCAAAGCTGTGGGCTACGCTGCGGTTTCCTCTGGTGGCGGTGGTGGCGTGCTTTGCCCTTCTGGCGCTCTATGCCATCACGCAGGACACCCGCCAGCCCTGGCGAAATCTGCTTCCCGGCGTGGTATCGTCTCTTTTTGGGTGGCTGGTGCTGTCGGGGATTTATGCGGTCTACATGGAGCGCATGGCCAACTATTCCCTGCTGTACGGCTCCATCGGAACGGCCATGGCCCTTTTGGTGTGGATGTATCTAAGCGCCACCGCGCTGATTATGGGCGCGGAGCTGAACGGAACCCTTATCTCCCTGCGCAGGGAGGGAAAAGACAGCTTTTCCTTTGAGCAGGAGGAACCATAAAGCAGTCAACAAACACAAAACGGAGCGGGCGAGCCCCGCAAGCCCCGGTGCGCCGGGCCTGACGAAAGGATGGATGCAGATTGAAGCACGAGGAAAAATTGATGGAATACGCCGCGCTGTTGATTCAGGTGGGCCTGAACGTGCAGAAGGGGCAGACGCTGGTCCTCTCCACCCCGGTGGAGTGCGCGTGGTTTGCCCGGATGTGCGCGGAAAAGGCCTATGATGCGGGCTGCCGCGAGGTGGTTATAAACTGGAACGACGACGCGCTGGGCCGGATGAAGTATCTGCGGGCCGAGGAGGACGTGTTTGACTCCGTTCCCCTGTGGCGGCGGCACTTTTTTAACGACTATGCCATGGAGGGAGCAGCCTATCTTGCCATCTCCGCCGGCGACCCGGAAAACCTCAAGGGCGTGGATTCAGGCCGGGTGGTCCGGGCCCAGCGGGCCGGGGGGCAGGCACTTCGGATGTTTAACCGCCTGCAAATGTCCGGCGGCTTCCCCTGGTGCATCGCGTCCATTCCCATTCCCTCCTGGGCCAAGCGGGTTTTCCCCAAGGCGACGGAGGCCGAGGCCATGGAGCGGCTGTGGGATGCTATTTTTGCCGCCGTGCGCATCAGCGGAGACGGAAGTGCCGTTGAGAAATGGCGGGAGCATCTTGACACGCTGGCCCGGCGCAGAAAAACGCTGAATGCACTGAACTTCAAGTCCCTCCACTACAAAAATTCCCTTGGCACCGATTTGACGGTAGAGCTTCCCGAGGGCCATGTCTGGGAGGCGGGGGACGACGTGACCCTGAAGGGTCAGACTTTTATCGCCAACATTCCCACGGAAGAGCTGTTCACCTCTCCCCTGAAAACCGGGGTAAACGGGGTGGTGTACGCCTCTATTCCTCTGGTAAACGACGGAAATATTATCGACGGCTTCCATTTTGTGGTGAAGGACGGAAAAATCGTGGAGGCCCATGCCCGGCAGGGCGAGGAAAACCTGCGGGCCGCCATTACGGTGGACGAGGGCGCGTCCTATTTCGGAGAGGTGGCGCTGGTCCCTTACGACAGCCCTATTTCCAATCAGAAAATTCTGTACTACAACACCCTGTTTGACGAAAACGCCGCCTGCCACATTGCCTTCGGCGAGGCGTATCCCTGCCTGAAGGGCGGGCACGAAATGAGCCGGGAGGAGTTGACCCGCCGGGGCCTGAACGACTCCATTACCCACGTGGACTTTATGGTGGGGACGCAGGATTTGTCCATCGTGGGCACCACCCACGCCGGGGAAGAGATCCCCGTATTCGTAAACGGAAATTTCGCCATATAAATTTGCCATATAAAACAGAGAGGACATCCATATGCCTTATCAAAAAAGAGAGACGGATCAGGACGTTTTGATTGCCGAGGGTGCTGTGGTAGCCGGGGACGTAACCCTTGGCAAGGGCGCCAACATCTGGTATTACGCCGTGCTCCGGGGGGACTGGGGCCCCATCCGAATTGGGGAAAACACCAACATTCAGGACCACTGCGCACTCCACGACGAGACGACGGTGGGCAGCGGCTGCACCGTGGGCCACGGGGCCATTCTCCACGGCTGCACCGTGGGAGACAACACTCTTGTTGGCATGGGCTCCGTGCTTTTAAACGGGGCGCGGATTGGAAACAACTGCCTTGTGGGCGCGGGGGCGCTGGTGTCCGGGAAAATGGACGCGCCGGACGGGTCGTTGATTTTGGGCAGTCCCGCCAAGGTGGTTCGGCCCCTGACGCCGGAGGAGATTGAGGCCAACGGGGAAGAGGCGCGGAGCTATCTGACGGCGGCGGAAAACTATCGCCGCAGTTGACCCTTCGCCCCGTCCCATTTTATAAGCCGGAACCCGGTCAAGCGGGCGGAGCCTTGCCCCGCCCGCTTTTTTAAAAGGAGAAAAAATGGAGTTTCATAAGAAAACGGTGTGGACGGTGGCCGCCGCGGCCTTTGCCGTGCTGGCGGGGTACTGGGGCCTGCAAAACCTGACGCTGCTGGGCGGGGCGCTGCGGGCGATGGTTTCTCTCATCGCGCCCTTTCTGCTGGGCTGCGCCGTGGCGTTCATTCTCAACGTGCCCATGCGGGCGGTGGAACGGCGGATGGGCACCGACAAGCGCACCGCAAAGCTGCGCCGCCCCGTGGCCTTTGTGCTGACGCTGGCGCTGGTCACGGGGGTGCTGGCTCTTGCAAGCCTCGTCATCGTCCCCAGTCTGGGGGAGGCCGTGTCCTCTGTCTCCCAGCAGGCCCAGACCTTTTTTACCCGGCTTCCGGAAATGCTCACAGCGCTGGAAACCCGCCTGCCGGAGCTTAAAACGGCGCTTCAGGGTCTGGACATCGAGTGGACCGATCTGTCCGCCAAGGCGCTGGAGCTGCTGCGTGATTTGGGCGAGCGGCTGGTGAATACGGGCGTTGGCGGCGTGCTGGGCGGCATGAGCTTTGTGGGCAGCGTGGTCAGCGGCGTGAGCACGTTTTTTATCGGTCTGGTATTTGCCGTCTACCTTCTTCTTCAAAAAGAAAAGCTGGGCCGTCAAATCCGCCAAATTCTCTACGCCCTGCTGCCGGAGCGGGCGGCGGACCAGATTTTGTCCGTGGCAGACCTTGCAAACCGCACGTTTTCCAACTTTCTCTCCGGCCAGTGTCTGGAGGCCGTGATTCTGGGCTCCCTGTTCATCGTAATCATGCCGATTTTTAAAATGCCCTATGCGGTTCTGGTGGGCGTGACGGTGGCGCTGACGGCCCTGATTCCCATTGTGGGGGCCTTTATCGGCTGCGCCGTGGGCGCTGTGCTGATTCTTTTGGTAAACCCGGTGCAGGCGCTTTTGTTCATCGTGCTGTTTTTGGTCATCCAGCAAATTGAGGGAAATCTCATCTATCCCCATGTGGTGGGCTCCTCTGTGGGGCTTCCCTCCATTTGGGTGCTGGTGGCGGTCATCTTAGGCGGAAAGCTGATGGGGATTCTGGGAATGCTGGTATTCATCCCCCTGTGCTCGGTGCTGTACGCCCTGTTCCGCCAGTATGTGAAGGACCGGCTGGCAGAGCGGAAAATCCCGCCCGCCAAGCTGCGGCCCCAGCCCCCGCAGGCCCCGCCCCCAGCCCCGCCGATACAAAAGCGCCCGCCCAAGAGCGGTAAAGGCAAAATCCCCAAAGCCTGACGGGCGAGGCCTCTTTTTCGGCCCCGCTCCGCGGAACATACGTAAAAGAGCTTAGCTCTCACCGGCCCGGAGCCACGCCCGGTTCTGCCCCGCGCGGATTTTGGCGGACTTTTGCGAATATTTCATTAAAAACAAAGGAGCAAACACTGATGATTCGACTTGCGGAGGAACGGGACCTTGACCGGGTGGACGCGCTTTATCGGGAACTGCTGGACCGTGAGGAGACGGTGCGCCATACCAACTGGCAGATGGACCTCTACCCCACCCTCGCCCACGCCAGGGCGGCGTTTGAGCAGGGCACGCTGTATGTGGGAGAGGAGGACGGCGCGCTGTTTGGCTGCGTAATTCTCAACCAGATTCAGCCGCCGGAATACGGCCGCATTCAATGGAACTTTCAGGCCGGACCGGAGGAGGTCATGGTCATCCACACCCTTTGCATTCACCCGGACTTTGCGGGCCGGGGAAAGGGAAAGGAATTTGTGCGCTTCTGCGAGGGGCACGCCCGGACAAAGGGCTGGCCGGTGATCCGGCTGGACACCTACGAGGGAAATTTTCCGGCCTGCCGCCTGTATGAGGGGCTTGGCTATTCCTACGCGGGAGAGACGCGGTTTCACTTCCAGAGTGTGATTTGGGAGACGCTGAAGTGCTTTGACAAGCAGGTCGGCTCCGAAGGCGGTGCCCCTCTATCCTGACGCTCGGCAGCTGGATTTGCCGTCCGCCTGATCCAAAAATTGGCCCGCAGGGACAGGTTTTAAAATTATTTGTAAAAAACCCCTTACATTTCTGTAAAAAATGTGCTATAATATATAAATATAAACGGTCCAGCAGCCGGGAAACCCGGCCGTTGGACCGGTGCGTTTTATCGCGGGAGCGATTTAGCGCAGTTGAGTCTGCGGGCCACGCCTTTTGGGCGCGGCCCGCGGCGGAAAAGTAACGAAAGTTATTTTTCCCGGCATTTCGGCAGGCGCTTTGTGCCTGCTGGCGGAAAACGGAGGAGCTATGTTTCAAAAGGACGATCTTGTGGTTTACGGACGCACGGGCGTGTGTCGGGTGGCAGATATTGCCGAACCCGATTTTTGCCGGAACAGGCCCGGAGAGAGGGATAAGCTTTACTATGTGCTCAGTCCTCTGTATCAGGACGGGACGATTTACGCGCCGGTAGACAATTGCAAGGTGCCCATCCGGCCCATCCTGACGGCGGAAGAGGCGGATGATCTGGTGGACGGGATTCCCGCCAGCCGGGCGCAGGCCTATTATGGCGGCAGCACCCAGAATCTGCGGGATCACTACCAGACGCTCCTGCAAACCAGCGACTGCCGCGATCTTTTGGAGCTTGTCATCTCCATTTACTGTAAAAAGACGCATGTGGAGGAGACGAAGCGAAAATTCGGGGCCGTGGACGAACACTTCATGAAGCAGGCAGAGCAGCTTTTGGGCGGCGAGCTTGCCGCCGCTCTGGATGTCCCGGTGGGTGAAATGCTGGACCGCATTGTCGAGAAGCTGCGGACCCGGAAATCCACCCCCGCGCAGGAACTTGCATAAAGCCGCGCGGAACGACCGCCTGAAGCTTCGCCCGGACGGACGCGCAAATTCCCGGAACCCCTACAAACAGGGAGCAGCACCGAAGATCGGTGCCGCTCCCTTTGCCTTTCTTTTTTCTGCCGCGGAAAAACAACAGCCAAGGCCCCCCAAGTTTACCGGCGGGGCGGCAAGGGAATTGAACGCACGCGGCCCTAAAAGTGAAATCTCCGCCGGGCCTCCTCCCGCAGCGACGGCACCCGCCGCACCACCGCCAGAGGAATGGAAAAGCCCACGCAGGCCGCCAGCACCACCAGCGACCAGCCCGGTGACCACAGACCATGGAAATACAAGTCCACGCAGGCCTCAATGCCCACGCAGAGCAGCCCCGCAGCCCCAAGGCACAGCATGGCGGTGGTCAGCATGGAGTGCCCCCGGCGCAAAAGCCAGCTCAGGGCGCACACCACCGCGGCCGCCACTGCCAGAAGCGGCACCGCAAGGCCCCAAAACCATTCCCAGCCATCCAGCGCCAGAGCGATCAGGGCCACATACACCGCCACCGCTCCCACATCGGCGGTAAGCCGCACCCAGAGGGGGACCCAGCGGTTGACAAGCAGGGGCAGCACCAGCCAGACCCACAGCATCGCCGCCGCGCCCACCACAAACAAATACCACCGGTGCTCGGGCTTCAGCGCCAGATTCAGCAGCGCGCAGCACAGGCTGACCGATGCCAGCATGGACGTGAGCAGCAGAGCCGCCGTCCGCTTTGAAACCGGGGCCACCTCCGCCCGCCGGGCGGGGAAAAAGGGCGGGTGCTCGGCTGCCGGGTCGGCGGCGGGGTCGTGCACCTCCGTGCCGCACAGGGGGCAGTCTTTCACATCGGCGTCCAGCTCCACTCCGCAGTGTACGCAATATGGCATTTTACATCCTCCTTTCGGGGTTTGAGCGGTTGCTCTCAATGCGCACGGGCAACCCCTCCCGCACCAGAAAGCGAAAAAAGTCCCGCTCCGTCTCCGCGTCCGCCTGCGTCCCCGCCACGGTGATTTCCATGATGTTTCCATAGCTGACGGAGGCCACATGGGGCCGGGGAACGGTGGCCTGCCCCAGCACCACCTCCATGTGGTGAATGTGGGGCTTCATGGCCTCCGGCATGGGGATCGCGCCGGGATTTGTAAACGTGGCGGAATAGGGGCGCACGCCCCGGGTCCGGTAATGGTAGGCCACAATGGAGTTTTTTACCACGCGGGGCAGAAGCTGCAATGCCGTGTTGGACTGATAGCGGACGTTCCGGGTAATCTGCGCCCGCATCTCCTGGGGCGAAATGTGAAGCCGCATATAGTGGCGCACCTGCGCCGCAACCTCCGCAAAGCTGTGCTCTCCCAGCGCCGGGTCAAACCCCGGCTGAACCGTGACCAGAAAATTCCGCAGGGTTTCCGACGGAAACCAGGGCCGCAGATTCACCGGCACCGCCAGCGTGACAGGCCGCATCCGGTGATAATTCTCCCGCCGCTGCTTTTCCGCCAGCACCCACAAAAGCGCCGCCGCCAGATACTCCGTCACCGACACGCCATAGCTTCGCGCCTTTTCCCGAAGCTTGTCCAGCGGCACAAAGCCCATGGTGACATGAAACGTATAAAACGGCTCCGCCTGCCCCAGATTTTGATAGGACCTCTTAATCAGCGGCAGCCTTCGGGCGGCGGGACCGACGTAGCGGGCGTAGGCGTCCTCCAGCTCCTCCTGCCGGGGCGGCTCGTTCAAATCCAGAATTCCCTCCCCCACAGGCACCAAAATGCCGGTTTGGCGCAGATACTCCGCCAAAAGCGTCTTGAAAAAGGTAATCGCGCCCGCGCCGTCCGACAGGGCGTGAAACGCCTCGAAGGAAATGCGGTTTTGATAGCGGTAAAACCGAATCAGCCATCCCGCGTCCTCGTGAAACCGGAAGGGCTGGCAGGGGTCCGCCACGTCCTCCTTCAAAAAAGGCCCGGGGGCGTTGTTGGGCTCGAAATAATACCAGAATACGCCCCGGCGAATCCGCACCGCAAAGCCGGGAAACCGGGGCAGCACCGCGTCGATGGCTTTTTGCAGCGCGGCGGGGTCTACCGGCTGGGTCATCACGGCGGAAAACCGGTAGACGGCGGAATACTCCTCCCGCTGAAGGGCGGAGTACAGCACGCCGGCGTTGTCCAGCTTGTACCATTGCTTTTTTGTCGCCACGGCGGCTCCTCCCTTCTTCCTGAACTCTATTCGCGCTGGTGGCCGCCACCGCTTTCGCCTCCCTGCGGGACGGGCAAACACGGCGGCTTATCTGAATAATTGTATCATGGACCGCCCCTCACCGCAAGAACGCATTGGCCCGCCGCCCGAATTTCAGCGCGGCAAATGGAAAAAAGCGTGTTATTTGGGGAAAACTGTGCTATCATGATGCCATCATTGAAAAGGAGGGCGCGTCATGGACCAGTCCCGCAAGGTACTCAAGGCCGCGCTTGCCCAGCAGCGCAAATCCGCCGAAAGCCGCCGTCTGGCTCCCGCCATGCGGGTACTCAAGGCCCTGCACAGCGCCGGGGCGCCGGAGGTCATGACGGTGGAGGAGCTGGAGCGCCAGCGCCGGAGTCAGGAGCTTTTGGGCAATCTCACCGCCGACATGGCGGACATGAGCTGGGAGCCCTTTGACCTTGCCGGAATGCCCGCGGCGTGGATGCGGTTGCAGCGGCCCCACCGGCACAAGCGCGCCGTGCTGTACTGCCACGGCGGAGGCTATACCAGCGGGAACCTCGGCTATTCCAAGGTGCTTTCCTCCAAGCTCACCAAGGCCACGGGCTTCGATGTTCTGACCTTTGAATACCGCCTTGCCCCGGAGCACCCGTACCCGGCGGCGGTGGAGGACGGGCTGCGGGCGTGGGATTATCTCATGCGCCTAGGCTACGGCGCGCGGGACGTGGTGGTGGCCGGGGACAGCGCGGGGGGAAATCTTGCGCTGGTGCTGTGCCACCGGCTGAAGGCCGCCGGGCGGATGCTGCC
>JAEWML010000160.1 GCA_023393155.1 Bacillota bacterium | reverse complement strand
GAATAGAAGGGGGCAATGCCCTGCTTCGTGGAGCCGTATTTCTTGTCGGCAAGGCGCTGCTCCTCCAGCCCGTCCAGCAGGCGGTGCCACGGCAGCAGCAGAGACGCCCGGTCGCTGATTTTCAGATTCTCCGGAGTGATGGACACGCCCTTGCTCCGGATGTCCTCCATCTCGGTCCACAAACTCTCGCAGTCCACAGCCACGCCGTTGCCCAGAATATTCACCACGCCCGGGCGGAAAATACCGGAGGGCAGCAGATGCAGTGCGAACTTGCCAAATTCGTTCACCACGGTGTGCCCGGCGTTGCCGCCGCCCTGGTAGCGAATGACCACGTCGTAACGGTCGGTGATGAGGTCCACCATCCGGCCCTTCCCCTCGTCGCCCCAGTTAATGCCTACAATCGCGCAGTTTGCCATAGCGCCAGCCTCCCAAAAAGTTTCATTCGTGCCGGTCGGACAGGTCCTTTTCCAAAAGACCCGCAACCTTTTTAATTATACAGAAGGCGCGGGCATAAGTAAAGGGTTCGTTTTTAATGGCCGGTATCAATTTTAGAGATACCTGCTTTCGGAATTTCCCCGATCCCCCGGCACGGAGAGGAAAGCGGGCACTTTCCCATCAGGCCGGAACCGTATTTTCATTGTACCCCTCGGGACCGGCAAAGTAAACCGTTTCCCCGCGCTTTCCGGTGAAAAAAGGGGCATCGGCGCTTTTCAAGCGGCCCGGTTTGTGGTAGAATGTCCGCGTTGCGGCCATTCTAGCTAATTCAGGTCATTTTTCTCGTCCCCTGCGGGGACAGCTGAAAAGCATGACATATTTTACCGCAAACTTTTTGCGGTAAAATTCGGACTGATATAAATTTTGGGAGATAAGCGGAGGGGGACCACACTATGGTGCACATCGGATTTGACAACGAGTTGTATTTAAAACTTCAGTCGGAGCATATTCGCCGCCGGATCGGCGATTTTGGAGGAAAGCTGTATCTGGAATTTGGCGGCAAGCTGTTTGACGACTATCATGCCTCCCGGGTGCTGCCGGGCTTTGCGCCGGACAGCAAGGTGCGGATGCTCCAGCAATTGGCATCCGACGTGGAAATCGTCATCGCCATCGCGGCGGGAGACATCGAGAAGAATAAAATCCGGGGGGATCTGGGCATCCCCTATGACGAGGACGTGCTCCGCCTGATCGACAGCTTCCATTCCCTCGGGCTTTACGTTGGCAGCGTGGTCATCACCCGCTGGGAGGGGCAGGTGGCCGCCCAGGCCTTCCGCCGCCGGCTGGAGGCCCTTGGCGTGCGGTGCTTCCTGCACTATCCCATCCCGGGCTATCCCTCGGATGTGGATCGCATTGTCAGCGACGAGGGGCTGGGGGAAAACGACTACATTGAAACCACCCGCTCTCTGGTGGTGGTGACGGCCCCCGGCCCCGGCAGCGGGAAAATGGCCACCTGTCTCAGCCAGCTCTACCACGAGAACCAGCGGGGCGTGCAGGCGGGCTACGCGAAGTTTGAAACCTTTCCCATCTGGAACCTGCCCTTAAAACACCCGGTGAATCTTGCCTACGAGGCCGCCACGGCGGACCTGTCCGACGTGAATATGATTGACCCCTTCCATTTGGAGGCCTATGGAACCACGGCGGTGAACTACAACCGGGACGTGGAGATTTTCCCCGTGCTGGACGCCATGTTCCGCAAGCTTCAGGGTTCTTCTCCCTATCGGTCCCCCACGGACATGGGCGTGAATCAGGCGGGCAACTGCATTGTGGACGACGAGGCCTGTCGGTTTGCCTCCCGGCGGGAGATTCTCCGGCGGTTTTACGCCGCCGGAGCGGACGAGGCCCGGGGCCGGGGCGACGCGGAGACTGTCCGCAAAATCAAGCTCCTGATGAATCAGGCGGACGTGACTCCCGAACTTTGCCCCGCCGTGGGCGCGGCGCTTGCCAAGGCCGAAGCCACCGGCGCGCCCGCCGGTGCCATGGAGCTGAGCGACGGACGCATCATCACCGGCAAAACCTCCGCCACGTTGGGGGCCGCGTCGGCCCTGCTTTTAAACGCCCTGAAAGCGCTGGGCGGCATCGGCGACCAGTTTGAGCTGATTTCCTCGCAGGTGCTGGAGCCGGTGTGCCGCCTGAAAACGGAGTATCTTGCCCACCGAAATCCCCGCCTGCATACCGACGAGGTGCTGCTGGCCCTGACCATTTCCGCCCTGACCAATCCTTTTGCGGAGCTGGCCCAGCAGCAGCTTCCCAAGCTCCGGGACGCGGAGGCCCATTTCACTGTGATCCTTTCCCCTGTGGACGAGCAGCTTTTGCGGCGGCTGGGCATTCAGGTGAGCTGTGAGCCGAAATTCGGCAGCGGAAAGCTCTATCATAAATAAGGCCCGGTTTTTGGAAGACTTTATTTGGCAAGGCAGCAGCCCCCTCCCCCGGCAGTTTTGAGGCCGACCGGAGGGGGCGGCGCGTTCAGCCAGATAATCCGTGGGGCGCGCCACGCCCCCGCAAAAATCAATTTGAGAAGGGACGCTCTATGGAGATCATTCAACTTTTGGCGGAGGAACTCAAGCAGGACCCCCGATACGTAGAAAATGTGGTAAAGCTCATCGACGAGGGGAATACGATTCCCTTCATTGCCCGCTACCGCAAGGAGCTTCACGGCGCCATGGACGACACGGTGCTGCGGACGCTGGAGGAGCGGCTGACCTATTTGCGTGGTCTTGCCGAGCGGCGGGAGACGGTCAAATCCGCCATTTTGGAGCAAGGCAAGCTGACGGAGGAGCTCTCCGCCGCCATTGACGGCGCGAAGACCCTTGCGGAGGTGGAGGACCTCTACCGGCCTTATAAGCAAAAGCGCCGCACCCGGGCCACCATTGCGAAGGAAAAGGGACTGGAGCCTTTGGCGACGCTGCTGTACGCGCAGGGGCGGGACTGCCCCGACCCGCAGGAAGCAGCCAAGGCGTATATTGATGCGGAAAAGGGCGTGGAAACGGCGGAGGACGCCCTTGCGGGCGCGTCGGATATCGTTGCGGAGCTTGTCAGCGACGACGCGGAGGTCCGCAAAGTCCTGCGGGGCTTTTTGATGCGGCAGGCCAGCCTGCGCAGCACGGCGGTCACGGCGGAGGACAC
>JAEWML010000054.1 GCA_023393155.1 Bacillota bacterium | reverse complement strand
GTCTTTTTCCATGCCCTTTTTATCGCGTGGGAATCACCTCAATCCAGTACCCGTCCGGATCCTGAATGAAGTAAATCCCCATCTTGGTATTTTCAAAGCAGATGCAGCCCATCTTTTCATGGCGTTTGTGTTCCGCCTCGTAATCGTCGGCCCGCAGGGCCAGATGGAATTCGCACTCTCCCAGATCATACTTCTGGGGGTGGTCCCGCAGCCATGTCAGCTCCAGCCGGAAGTCCGTCTTCCCGTCTCCCAGATACACGATGATGAAGCTCCCGTCGGCGGCCTCCTTGCGGTTTCCCACCGGCGTCAGATCCAGCGCTTCCTTGTAAAATGCCAGCGATTTGTCCAAATCGGACACATTAAAGTTAAAATGATTAAAGCTCAGCATTGTCTCTCCTCTTAAAACGTCCTGTTGTTTGCACCGCAGTTATTGAATGGCCCTTGCCTCCACATAATAGCGCTTATCCTGCGCGTGGCCCATGGAGAAAGTCTTCCGGGGCAGCACGCCGTCAGCCATCACGGTTTTGAAAAGCTGCTCCTTGCCCATGGCGGGCAGCTTGAAGCCAATGTTGCCGGGCTTCGCGCCCAGCTCATCCGTCACCTCGTCGCCGTGGATGTAGTCCACCTCGCCGCCGTTGTCCTTTAAATATTCATCAATGAATGCCTGCAACGTGCCCACCTCCAGCTGAACCTTGGGGTCCGGCACGGTGATAAAGCCCTTGCCGCCCGCCCAGGTATAGGCGATGGTGTGGCCCTCGCCCTCGCCCCCATGGGCGGAGGGGTAAAACGCCTTAAAGGCCGCCAGCAGCTTCTCCGCGTCCACGTCAAACACCACCCGGTGAATGGGCTCGAATTTCAGCGCGTCGTCGTGGTTGTTCACCACCTCCACCAGCGCATACCGCTCCGGCAGAGTGGCCCACTGTTCCTTGGGCGTGACCTTCTTCTTGTTTTCATAGCAGGTCTTCGCCGTGGCAAGGGAGTGGTTCCCGTCGCCCACCGCAAACAGGAGGGGCGCAGCGTCCTTCATGCCGTACTTCCGCTCCATCTGGTGGGGGCTGCACAGCGCCGTCAGCGCGTCCGCCACGGCGTCGGTCTGGCTCTCGGTCAGCTTCCAGCCGGTCAGATGCCCGCCGCCCTGCTGCAAATCGAAATCATAGAGCTTTTCCATAGCGCCGCTCTGGCCGCCCAGCGGCTCGATCACCGTTTCGTCGGGATCGTCGATCAGCAGCATCACGTGGGGCAGCTCCACGGGCGCATCCTGCCGCACCTTCACCCGGGGCGGAATGCGGGAGAGAACGGTTCCCTCCGTGGCGCGGATCAGTGCGCCGGAGCCGGGCGTGTAGTCATACTGGTCCAAATCCACCATGCCCACCAAACCGTGGCGCACCTTCCCGTCGGACTGGGTGCGCTCCATATAGATGAGAGACGCGGGCAGGGTTTTGAACACGCCGCCCTCCACATATTTCCGCATGGACGCATTGATGTCCGCAATGTGCTGCTCCACGGCGGGGTCGTTCAGCTTGGCCTCCGGCAGAATCAGGCGCAGGGTTGAGGGCGCTTCGCCAACCGTCTGCTCCACCGCCTCCCAATACTCCGGCTGGGAGGTAAACTGGTCGCAGGCCACCACGGCCCACTTTTCCATATCTGCGCTTGCGGGAAGCAGGATATCCGCAGGATAGAAGCCCAGGCGATTGAATTTCTCGTTCATGTGAGTCTCCTTTTCCAAATTTGCAAATTTTTCCGGCGCACTGCGCCATTGTGCTTGTCTAATCAGTATACTATACTCCGCCGCCGGATTCAACGGGGGCCGGAAATTTTTCTAACCACCGGGTATGATTATACGCGCTTTGGGGCATACTCCACCCAAACCCCGGATAATCAGTTTTTAGGAGGTATGTTTTATGGTAATCGACAAGATCGCACTGGTGCTCGCCATTATCGGCGCGCTGAACTGGGGCGGCGTCGGCCTGTTCGGCTTCGACACGGTGGCCTTTCTCTGCGGCGGGCAGATGGCTGCCCTCTCCCGCATCATTTATGCGCTGGTTGGCCTAGCAGGTCTGTGGTGCATCACGCTGCTCTTCCAAAGAAACGAGGAGCGCAGAACCCACGTGGCGTAATCTCAAAAATTTTTTGCAATCATAGACAGCGTGCACGAACGGACCACCAATCATGGTCCGTTCGTGCGTTTGCGATTCAGGAAGTAATTTGCCACCCACGCGGCCAAAATAATTCGTTTTTGCAGCCGGATCGCAAACCTCCGGGATCTTTGCGATAAGGAGCCGGGGATGTGAATTTCCCGGCCCCTTGGCATTTATTTTTTCTTCCGGCTGCACCAAAGCCCACACCGCTTCACCGCATCTGCTTTTTCACCGTAACTGCTGTGCACGAAACAAAAAACAAGAAAGGTTCGCAGAACCTTTTACATAGCGCATCCCCTTTTATTTACAAAAAATACGGAATTCCCCCTTGCCACAGAGACGAAATCGTTTATAATAGAACCAGAATCCGCATTTTAGGGTTGCTTCCATGAAACAAGGAGGTTTATATGCGAAAGACAAAAATTGTCTGTACTCTGGGTCCCGCCACCGACAAGGAGGAAACGCTCCGCGCCATGCTGGAGGCCGGACTGAACGTGGCCCGGTTCAACTTTTCCCACGGCACCCACGCCGAACACAAGGCGCGGCTGGACATGGTGAAAACGCTTCGGAAGGAGCTGAATCTTCCCGTGGCCACCATGCTGGACACCAAGGGCCCCGAAATTCGCCTGCGGGATTTCAAGGAAGGCCGCGCCCAACTGCAAGAAGGTCAGGACTTTATCCTCACCACCCGCGACGTTCCGGGAGACGAGCATATCTGTGCCGTCACCTACCGGGACCTTCCCGGCGACGTGGTTCCCGGCGGCGCGATTTTGCTGGACGACGGGCTTATTCGCCTCACGGTGCAGGAAGTCCGGGGCGAGGATATCGTCTGCCGGGTGGAAAACGGCGGAAGCGTCAAAAATCACAAGGGGGTCAACGTCCCCGGCGTGCGCCTTTCCATGCCCTATCTCAGCCAGCGGGACCGGGAGGATATTCTCTTCGGCGTGGAACAGGATTTTGACTTTATCTCCGCCAGCTTCGTCCGCAGCGCCGCGGACGTGACGGATCTGCGCCACCTTCTCAGTGCCGCCGGGTCCTCCATCCGCATCATCGCAAAAATTGAAAACCAGGAGGGCGTGGACAACCTCTCTGAAATCCTCTCCGTGTCCGACGGGATTATGGTGGCCCGAGGTGATATGGGCGTGGAGATTGACTTCACGGAAATTCCCATTATCCAAAAGGATATCATCGCCCAGTGCGCCGCCGCCGGAAAACCCGTTATCACCGCCACCCAGATGCTGGACTCCATGATGGAAAACCCCCGCCCCACCCGTGCGGAAATCACCGACGTGGCCAACGCCATTTACGACGGCACCTCCGCCATCATGCTCTCCGGGGAAACAGCAGCGGGCAAATACCCGGTGGACGCGGTAAAGACTATGGATGCCATCGCCCTGCGCACGGAGTCCGACATCAACTATTCCAAGCGGATGCGCAGCGCCGCCGGGGACCACCGCCTCTCCATCGCCGCCGCCACGGCCCACGCCGCCTGCACCACCGCCGCCGACGTGGGGGCGGACGCCATCATTACCGTCAGTCAGCGGGGCACCACCGCCCGGCTGGTCAGCCGCTTCCGCCCCGCCACGCCGGTAATCGCCTGCCTGCTGGACGAGCGCGTTCAGCGTCACATGGCCCTGAGCTGGGGCGTCATCCCCATTTTGATGCCCATGGCCGGGGATTCCGACGAGCTGGTGGACTTTGCCGTGGAGGCCGCCAAGGCCACAGGGCTTGTACAGCAAGGCTCTTTGGTGGTGGTCACGGCAGGCGTGCCCGTGGGCATTCCCGGCACCACCAATATGATTCGGGTGCATCTGGTGGGCGGCGCGCTGTTCACCGCCGTGGGCGTCGGCCGGGGAAAGGCCTCCGGCCCCCTGTGCGTGTGCCGCACGCCGGAGGAGGTTGCGGAAAAGGCCCGCCCGGGCTGTGTGCTGGTGGTGCCCTTCACCACCAATGAGATGCTTCCCGTCATGCGCACCTGCGCCGCCGTCATCAGCGAGGAATCCGGCGCCAACAGTCACGCCGCCACCGTGGGTCTAGCTCTGGACAAGCCGGTCATCGTGGGCGCGGGCGGGGCCACCCGCATTCTCACCGACGGGATGCAGGTAAGCGTGGACTGCGCCCACGGCACGGTTCAGCGTCTTCCCGGATAAGCGTCCCTGAAAACCACGGTCATCGCCATCTTTTTAATGGAAGCTTTCACCTGCGGGCAACGCAAAACAGGGGCACGGGGAAATAAATTCCCCGTGCCCTCGCTTTTTTGATATTCACGGCCTCGAAAAGTGTAAAAAGTCCCTTTCGCTTCGCAGTGTGGAGCTTTTATCGCTCCCACCCCAGCTCAGGGCTTTTCCTTCTTTGAAACCGCATCGGCGGGCGCTTCTTCCCCGCCGTCATCCAATACAGGCGCTTCCGCCTGCGGCTTGGAGGCGGTTTCCTCCGAAGTCCCCGGCTCAAAGCCGTTTTCCTCCGAAGCCGCTGTCTCCGTTCCGGAAGCTTCCACTTCAGGCGCCGAAACGATTTCCTCCGGCCCGGCTCCCTCCGTCTCTGCCTCGGAATCCGCCGCCAGCGCGGCCTGTTCCACCTGCCGAACCCACAAATCGCCGCCATCCTTTTTCCGGATCACGATGTTGTAAAACAGCGCCGCCGCCGCGCACACCGCCAGCACCAGACTCAGTGCTTGAGAAACGCGGATAGGCTCGCCAAAAATCGTCCAGTCAAAGAGGTACAGGCTGTCCGTCCGCAGCCCCTCAATCCATGCGCGGCCAAGGCCGTACCACAGGAAGTAGAAGCAGGCGCTCTCTCCGTCAAACCGGCGGGCCTTGCTGACAATAAACAGCACCAGCAAAAGCCCCGCCAGATTCCAAAGGCTCTCATAGAGGAACGTGGGGTGCACCTCTATGGTCTTATATGCATTCTCCCACAGCCGCATCCGCCAGGGCAGGTCCGTCGCCGCGCCAAAGGCCTCCCGATTCATGAAGTTGCCCCAGCGCCCGATGCTCTGGCCCAAAAACAGGCCCATGACGCAAAGGTCCACCATGGCGGTAAACTTCAGCTTTTTGATTCTGCAATAGACATAGGCCACCAGAACGCCCACAATCACCGTGCCGTACATGGCGATGCCGCCGTCCCACACGGCCAGCATCCGCAGCCAGTCAAATCCGCCGTCCGCGTTGCGGTACAAATCCAGATAAAAAATTACATAGTAAATGCGGGAGCCGATGATGCAAAGGGGCGTGGCCCAGAGAATCATGTCCAGCACGTTGTCCTCCGTCAGGCCAAACCGCTTGGCCTGCTTCATGCAAAGGTACAGCCCCGCCAGAAGACCCAGCGCCAAAATGATGCCGTACCAGTAAATGCCGTGTCCGATGTGAAGCGCCACGGGGTCGGGGTTGATTTCAAATCCGCCGAACAATCCCGGAAACCCGATGGGCATATCACTCAGTGCTTTCAAATTTGTCAAAACAGAAACTTCCTTTCGCCCCGCCTTACTTCGGCAGAATCACGGACATCGCCGCGCGGTCCTCCGTCAGCTCGTCCCGGATGAAGGCCCGCACGTCCTCCTCGGTGATGCCGTCAAAGGCCTCGGGGAACCGCAGCGCGTCATAGCCTGCGAAATACCCCTCTGTCAGCGACACGGCAATGCTCTCAAAGGAGTTCATGCTCCGCAGCATCGTGCCGAAGGCCGCCTTGCGCACCCGCTCGTAAAAGTCATGGTCCAACCCCTCCGCCGCCAGACGCCGGGCTTCTTTTTTAATCTCCTCAGCCACTGCGTTCACATCCCGGCTGTCGCCTCCGGCGTAGAAATACGCCGTGTCCGGCATCGTCTCAAACGCGCCGCCGAAGCTTCCGTTAATCAGCCCCTGCTCGTACAGCCGCTGATACAGCGGGCTGGAGTCTCCCAGCAGCAGGTCGCTTGCCATGCCGCCAATCAGGCTCCGCCGGAGAAAATCTTCTCCCTGCGCCGTGGGCGTGCACTTGAAGCCCAGCAGGAATTGAGGCATGGAAACCTCCATCCTCCGGCTGACCTCCCGCTGCGCAACGCCCGCGGGCTCCGTTCCGTGGTCCCGGGGGATGGCGGGGCCGCTCTCCTTCGGCAGAATGGACGCGGCAATTTCCTTCACCCGCTCCGCATCCACGTTCCCCACCACCGTCAAAACCATGTTCCCAGGGGTGTAGAATGCTTTGTGGCAGTCATACAGCGTCTTCGCCGTAATCTCGCGGATGCTCTCCACGCTGCCCGCGATGTGGGTCTTTGCGGTGTTTTTGTGATACAGCGCCCCCATCATTCCGGCATAGACCTGCCAGTCCGGGTTGTCCTCAATCATCCGGATTTCCTGAGAGATAATACCCTGCTCCTTTTCAACGCTCTCGTCCGTAAAATAGGGGATAGAGACAAAGGACAGCAGAATTTTCAGGTTTTCCTCAAACTTCTCCGTGGAGTCGAAATAATACCCCGTCATGGCGTTGGAGGTAAACGCGTTGGGCTCCGCCCCGTTTTTCGCCAGATCCTGAAGCGCGTTGCCTTTCTCGGTGTCAAACATCTTGTGCTCCAGATAATGGGCGATACCGGCCGGAGTGTCCATCCATGTGCCGTTTAATTGAAAGCGGGTGTCCATCCCGCCGTACCGCGTGGCAAAAAAGGCATAGCTTCTGGCAAAGTCCGGCTTGTAAACCACGTTGATGGGCAGGCCGTTGGGCAAAACTTCCCGGCAAACGGTTTCACCGATGCGCTGATAAAGCTCTTTTTTCATGCTCCGGCCTCCTCTCCTTTAAGAAAATACACGGTGTCCAGCGACACGGACCCCATGGCCTCCCGGATGCGCTCCGGCGTCACGGCGCGAACGCCCGCGGCCAGCTCCTCCGGCGTATCCTCCCGGCCGGAAGCCATCCGCCCCAGCCAGAAATTTTCCAGCTTGCCCTGAGAATCCCCGATGGTGGCATAGGCGTTGCACAGCGTGCTCCGCGCCCCCTCCAGCTCCCAGTCGTCCAGCGCCCCGTCCTGCACGGCCTTGAGCTGAATCAGAATTTCACCGTAAGCCTGCTGGAAATTTTCAAATTCAATGCCGGAGGATACGGTAATCACGCCCTTTTCCCTGTGGAGCTGGGACGAGGCGTAATAGCAAAGGGACAGCTTTTCCCGTACGTTCATAAACAGCTTGGAATTGCTGCTGCCGCCAAACAGGGTGTTTCCCATCAGCAGGGCGGAAAAATCGTCGCTTCCGCAGGCAAAGCCCATGCCCAGCTTTCCCTGGGTCACGTCCATAGCGTCGGTAATCCGCAGGGCTTCGGGCCTCGCCGTGTGGCGCAGGGTCTTGGGCAGTGGAGTCACCGTCGTGCGGGGAAGAACGGACAGCGCCTTGGAAAGCGCGTCCGCAACCCGGGCAGGCTCCGCGCCGCCGCAGTAAAACAGCTCCAGCGGAGCCGCGGAAATCATTTTGAGATAGGCCCCATAGACCTGCTCTCCCGTCAGCGCCTCCGCCGTCTTTTCGTCGCCGAACCGGCTCACGCCGTAGGCCTCTCCGGCGCACATCTCCTGCAAAAGCCGCAAATCGGCATAATCCCGCTTGTCGTTGAGAATGCTGCGGATCGCGTCCACCAGATTCGTCCGCTCGCTGTCCACATACTCGGGAAGAAACCTGCCGTTTTTCATGGCCGGGTCACAGATCACCTGCCCCATCAGCTCCGCCACCGGCTCCAGAAGCTTCTCCCCGCCGGGCGTAAACGCATCATCAATCAGGCTTGCCACAAAGCCCACGCACTGGCGCTCACCCTTTTTGCGCACCGTGTAGTCAAGCTCCGCTCCGTACAGCCTGTCCAGTTCCGCCCCTAAAGCGCCCATGTCCGGGCACCGGGCGCAGCCCCTGCGCAGCACCGCCGGCAGCAGCGCCTGAACCGCCGCCGTCTCCTCCCGAATGGGGGTCATGAATTGGGCGGAGAGCAAATCGGTCTTGAATTTCCGCGCAGGCATGCAGGTGAGGTGCACTCCCTCCGCAAGCTTTGTTCTGGTTTCTTTCAATTTCAGGCTCCTTCCTGTCATTTCAAAATATAAATAGTATACCACAGGCCCGGCGGGTTATTGTGGCATATATGTTAAATCGTGTCAGTTTTAGCCATTCAATATTCTGCCATAAGTGCAAAGTCCTCGCGGCAGACCGGGCCACGCTCCGCTGTTCCCGCAAAGCTGGGAGCAACCCGGCGGAGCGCAAGGTAACCAGTCTGTTACTCGGCTAGTATAGCGTATTCTCTCCGCAAATTCAAACTCTATTTTGGCCCGTTTTGGAAACCGCCGCAGCCCGGACGGCGAGAAGCAGCACAAACGCACCTTTGACGGCAGTTCTAATTAGATCGCAGCAAATTATGTAAAGGGGACTTGACAGACTGCACCAGAGCCGCTATAATAAGTGTAAAGGTACCTTGTCAAAAGGAGGCATCCCACTTATGAAAAACAGAGTCGAGGAACTACGGAAATCCCGCAAATTAAGTCAGGACGAATTTGCCAAGGCCATCCGGGTGTCGCGGCAGACGGTCAGCTCCATTGAAACCGGAAAATACAACCCATCCCTGGAGCTGGCTTTAATAATTTCAGGTTTTTTTGAACTGCCTATTGAAGAAATTTTCATTAATGAAAGGAGCGTTGAAAAATGAAGAAAACCATGCTGACAGCAGGGCTTGCCTACATTCTGGCCGGCGTCGTGTTCTTGCTGTGCGGAATTTTTCTGGATACAAAATTAAACGGTCTGTTCTGGGGCCTTGCCGGCGGCGGAATTGCCCCCGGCCTTGCCATGGTTTACAGATATGTGTACTGGACCCTTCCCCAAAACTCCGCAAAATACGCGGAAAAAATGGAGGAAGAAACCATTAATCTCCGGGACGAGCGCAAGGAAAAGCTCCGAAACCAATCGGGTCGATACGCTTATATATTGGGACTCGTCACCGTTTCCATTTCCATTTTGGTCGTCTCGGTGCTGTCCTCTCTGGAGCTTATAGAAAACGCGAACCTCCTGCTTTTCTATTTGGCTGGGTATGTGATTTTCCAATATATTGCAGGAATCCTGATATTCAGGCGACTCGAGCGGAAGTATTAAATTCGGAAAAGTCCTCGGCGGGAGTTATTCCCCGGCGGGGACTTTTTCCGGAGCGAACCGCCCTGGCGAGCACTTTCCCAAAGGGAAATACCCGCTTCTTTATCCCACACACCGGCAAAGCACCCGCAAAAAATTCCCCCGGGCCACCTTCTCCAACTCCTCCCGGTTCAGGCCCAGCCTCTTCAGACATTCAAAAAAATTTGGAATCCGCGCCGCGTCCTCCAGTCCCGGCGTGCGCGGCTCGTCCTCCTCCCCCTCCAGAAACTCGCAGAAATCAAACCCGCAGCCCACGTGGTCAATTCCCATCACCTCAATCATGTGGGCTGCGTGAAGCGCCAGCGTCTCCACCGTCTGTCTGGCGGGGTAGGCATGCACAAAGTCGTGAAAGACGTTCACCCCCACCACGCCCCCCGCGTCGCGAATGGCCCGGAGCTGCCCGTCCGTCAGATTTCGGGGCACGTCGCACAGCGCCCTGCAATTGGAGTGGGACGCGACAAACGGCCCCGCCGTCAGCTCCGCCACATCCCAAAACCCCGCCTCGTTCAGGTGGGATACATCCAGCAGCATTCCCTTCTCCTGCAATCGCCGAACCGCCCGCTTCCCCAACTTAGTCAGCCCGTAATCCTCGCCGGACAGCGCTCCCGCCCCCAGCGCGTTGGCCTCGTTCCATGTCAGCATGGCGTGCCGCGCACCCAATTCGTAGTATGCGTCAATCCACGCCGGGTCCTCCCCCGCGCAAGCCATGCCTTCCACGCCGATAAAAATATAAAAAATACCTTCCTGTCGCGCTTTCAGCAGTTCCTCATAGTTATGTACGATGCGAAACGCCGAGGATTCCGCGATTTCCGCCCGGATGCAGTCCATCATCTGCCGGGTGCGGACCGCGTGGTCCGCGTCGTGGGGCGGGTCCACCCAAATGGCAAAAATTCCGCCCTCCACCCCGCCTTTTTTCAGCCGGTCCAGATGGCACCTGCAAAAAACGTCTCTTTCTCCCCGCAGCCGCCGCACCGTCACGTCGGTCCAGATGTCGGAATGTGCGTCAAAAACCATAGTTCCCTCCTTCTTATATCGCGCCGAAGCACCCTTACGGGCAGCCCCGGCGTCCATTGCCGTCCCGTCTTTCTGCCAAGCCCTGTTTTTCAGGACTTCTGAAATTTTCTTCCCTTTTTCCCTTGACTTTTCGCCCGGATTCCTGTAAACTGAATGACGTTGTAAAGCTATATAACTTTACAAGTATTCGGTGAGGGGGCGTTTTCCTTGAAGAATCAAACCTATCGCATGACCATGCTCTACGATTTTTATGGGGAGC
>JAEWML010000256.1 GCA_023393155.1 Bacillota bacterium | reverse complement strand
CCTCCCCCTGGGTTTCTTCCGTCAGCCGCGCCATCACCCGCTTCACGTCCGGCAATTCCAGCAAATTGACGGCGATGCAGAAAAAGCTCTTTCGCCGCCCGTCGTCATAGTTTTCCAGCAGGAGTTTCGTTTTTTCGTTCAGCTCCGCCTGACAGGCTTCCATTCCCGCGCGCCTCGCCCTGTCGTTGTCCCTCATCTGATTTTTGTGGGAGATAAAGGAGTCCGCCGCGTCCGCCCCGTCATACTTTTTGCAGGGGTATTCCTCGCATAGAAAGCAATAGTCCAGCCCCCTGCGCTGGGCGCAGCTGAGCACGCCGCAGGTTGGATGCTTTTCTAAAAAGCCCTTCCCCGCGCAGCCGGGGCATTTGGACGTTCCTGCCGCGTGATAGCGGGGACATAGGCCGCAATTCAGTCCGCAAGCTGAAAAAAGCGGGTATGCCCTCTCTCGATATTCCATCCGCATCCTCTTCTTCTCCCAAATAAAAGCCTGACGGCATGGGTTTACCGGGGGTCCTTCCCCAAGCGGAACAGCTCCGTCATGGTGTGGGTCAGGTCGGCGGGGTCACGGCTTTCGGGAATCTCCTCCCGGCGCAGCCAGACCGCCTCCTTCACCTCCCGGGTATCCAGCGTGACGGCTTCGTCCCCGTCCAGCTCCGCCCAGAAGCCAACCATCTGGTTGCCCGCAAAGCCCCAGGGCTGGTCGGCGTGATACCGCACGTTTTTCACCCGCAGGCCCACCTCTTCCATGACCTCCCGGCGGGCGGTCTCCTCCATGGTTTCCCCAATCTCGGTAAACCCGGCAATCAGGGCGTACTGCGCCACCATGGGCCGGTCGGCATAGCGGATCAGCAGCAGCCTCTCCCCGTTTCGCACGGCCACCACCACCGCAGGGTTGATGCGGGGATAGACCAGCGCGCCGCAATCGGAGCAGCGCATGGCCCGCTCCTTGTCGTCCCTTACCGTGGGCGCGCCGCAGCAGCCGCAGAAGCGATTGGATCGGTACCAGTTTGCAAGGTGCAGCGCCGTTGCCCCCACGAGGCGGAGAAACGGCGGCTCCATACGGCGAAACGCCGCCGTGGGCGTCGCCGTCAGCCCGGAGCAAACACCCTCGGGCGGCTCCTCCAGCAGGTAAAAGCGCCGGTCGTCCACGGAGAAGAGATAGATCAGCTTCTCCTCCTCCGCGCCCAGCGCCAGCACCTCTGCCACCGTGGGAAAGCCGCCCTCCCCCGTCAGCAGTACAGCCCCTTCGTGAAACAGCACCGCCGAATCGCCGCCGTCCGGCGGCGGGGGCGGAACCTTAAACTCATTGTGAAAGCTGTGGGGCGCGATATCCTGAAGCATGAAAACACCCTCCTGTCATAGTCTTCGGTTACATCCGAAGCTTACTCACCCCACGTCACATCCACAATGGTCACCTCGCTGAACTCGATGTACTCGCTTTTCAAAACGTAGTCCGTCTTGCCCACCCGGACCTCCTGATCGCCCACCTTGGTGGTCTGAACCGCCGCGTCCGGCACGTTGATGCTGGCGGTGAAGTACAGGTTCTTGTGATAGGGGTCCTCCACCCAGTTCCCGTTTTCATCCAGCGCATAATAAGGCTCCTGCTTAACGGAATCGATCTGCCCGTCCAGCAGCTTTCCGGAGGCCATCAGCCTGGAGGGGATGTGCTCCAGCGAATTTTCATAGAGGGCGTTGTCCACGCCCTCGGCCTTGACCACGTAGGTCACGCGGACCGTCTTCGCCTCGCCGCCGGAAGCGCCGCTGCCGCGGCTTACAAGCTTGCTTCCCACAAACAATGCCACCGCCAGAAGCAAAAGGACCGCAATCACGTCGATTACGTTAAATTTCTTTTTGGACCGCTCCATCTGTCAACCTCCAAGTAAATTGAGTTTTCCGGCTTGGGACTGCCCGCCGGTCCGCGCCCCCGGGGCGCGAGTTTTCCTAATAAACGCCGCACCTTGCCGGGCCACTTCCGCCTCGTCGATAGCCCGCCGTCCGGGAATCAGAGAAGCGAAACATCCGCCGCGTCAAAGGGCTTCACCGCAGGCTGGGCCGCGGTGTGGACCCCGATGTGCTTTTCCATCCACACCATGTCGTACCAGCGGTCAAACTTATAGCCGCACTGGGAAAACCGCCCCACCACCCTGTATCCGAGTCGCTGGTGAAACTCCACGCTGTCCCGGGTCAAATACGGGTCCTCCCCGGCGGGATAGGCAATAGAGGCGTTGAGATTTAAAACATTCTGGGCCGCCAGCGCCCGCTCCAGCGCGTCGTAAAGCCGCTTTCCAAGGCCCCGGCGCTTCGCGTTCCGCGCAATATATACCGTGGTCTCCACAGCCCAGTCATAGGCTGCCCGCCCATGAAACGGACCGGCGTAGGCATAGCCCAGAATTTGGCCATCTTCCTCCGCCACGAGGTAAGGATACCGCTTCAGGGTTTTCTCTATGCGCCCCGCAAACTCCCTGGCGGTGGGCACGTCGTATTCAAAGGTGATGGCCGTTTTCTCCACATAAGGCGCATAAATGCGCAGCAGCGCCTCCGCGTCTTCTGGCGTCGCAACCCTGATTTTGCAGTCCTTTTCCATCAACGCACCTCCCGGGAATCTCTTGCTCCTTGCTTTCGAACCCCGGCTATTGTATAATATTTTTTGAGTTTGTACAAGAGGGATTTCACGCCCACGGGCGTTTTTCAAAAGAGGGAGCGCTATGAAAGTCATCCATCTCATCAGCGGCGGCGATTCCGGCGGGGCCAAAACCCACGTTCTGAGCCTTCTGCGCCATCTGAACGAAACCATCACGGCCCAATTGGTCTGCTTCCGGGACGTGCCTTTCGCCCAGGAGGCCCGTCAGCTTGGGATTCCCACTGAGATTATGTCGGGAAACCACATTCTGCGCATTCGCAACCGCCTGGCCCAGTACATCCGGGAGGGCGGCTATCAGGTCATCCATTGCCATGGGGCCAGAGCCAATCTGCTGGGGGCCATGCTTCGGGGGGCCACCGGTCTTCCCGTTTGCTCCACGGTCCACAGCGACTATAAGCTGGATTACATGGGCAGGCCCTTCAGCCGTCTCACCTTCGGCAATATCAACGCCCGGGCGCTGCGGACGCTGGACTATCGCATCGGCGTGTCCGACGCAATGGTGGACCTGCTGATTCGCCGGGGCTTTCCCCCCGACAGGTTTTTCACCATTTACAACGGCATTGACTTCACCCCGGCCCCGCCGCAGGGGGACCGGATGGGCTATCTGCGGGAGCTGGGTCTGCGCGCGGAGGAGGACAGCGTGGTGGTGGGCATCGCCGCCCGCCTGAACCCGGTGAAGGACATCTCCACGCTGGTGCGGGGCTTTGCCAAGGCTCACGCGAAATGCGGCCGATTGCGCCTGCTGATCGCCGGAGACGGCGAGGAGCGGCAGAAGCTGGAGGCTTTGGCGGACGAGCTTGGCGTTGGGGAGCAGGTTTGCTTTGCCGGGTGGATTTCCGGGGGCATGGACCGGTTTTACAGCGCCTTGGACGTGAACGCCCTCACCTCCGTGTCCGAGACGTTTCCCTACGCCCTGACGGAGGGGGCCCGGTTTCACTTGGCCACCGTGGCCACGTCCGTTGGCGGCATTCCCGCCCTCATCGATACGGACGTAAACGGCTATCTCTTCACTCCCGGGGACGACGAGGCCCTCGGCGCGGCTCTGGCCTCTCTGGCGGAGAACGACGAGCTGCGCCGGGCTATGGGAGAGCGGCTGTATGAAAAGGCGTCCACCCAGTTTTCCATTCAAAAGACGGTGGATACCCAGCTCCACATTTACGAAGAGATTATCCGCCGCCACAGCCGCCCCAAGGCAGGCCGGGACGGAGTGGTCATCTGCGGAGCCTACGGACGGGGCAACGCCGGGGACGACGCGATTCTGGAGGCCATCCTGCAGGAGATGCGGACCATCGACCCGGACATGCCTGTGCTGGTGCTGAGCAAAAACCCCGGCGAAACCCGCCTTGCCTACCGGGTCCCGGCGGTGCAGCGGTTTAACTATCCCGCGTGGCGCGCCGCCATGCGCCACAGCAGGCTTTATATCAACGGAGGGGGAAGCCTGATTCAGGACGTGACCTCCCGCCGGTCCCTGTGGTTCTATCTGCACAATATTGCCACCGCCAAGCATCTGGGCTGTAAAGTGCAGATGTATGGCTGCGGAATCGGCCCCGTCTCCCGCCCCAGCCACCGGAAAATGGCGGCAAAGGTGCTGAACGCCTCCGTGGACGTGATTACGCTGCGGGAGCCGGACTCTCAGGCGGAGCTTGCGTCCATAGGCGTGACGAACCCCGAGATTCTTCTCACCGCCGACCCGGCCCTGACCCTGCGCTGCGCCCCTCCGGAGAGGACGGACAGCGTGCTTTTGCAGGCGGGGATTCCCACGGATGGGCGGTATATCTGCTTTGCCCTGCGGCGGTGGAAGGGCTTTGAGGAAAAGGCCTCCGTTTTTGCCGCCGCCGCCGAATATGCCTACAACCGCCACGGGCTGACCCCGGTATTTCTAGCAGTGGAGACCCATCAGGACCCTCTGGCGGCGGCGCTGGCCGCACAGGGCCTTGCGGTGCCCCACTATTTCCTCAACGACGCGGGCCGGGCCGACACCATCATCGGCGCCCTCTCCCGGATGCAGGTGGTGGTGTCCATGCGGCTCCACGCGCTGATTTTTGCCGCCGGGCAGGGGATTCCCCTTGTGGGCGTGGTGTACGATCCCAAGGTTTCCTCCTTCCTGCGCTATATCGGGCAGGACCTGTTTGTGGATCTGGAGGAAGCGTCCTCCGAACAGCTATGCGCCATGATCGACAAGGCCGTGGAGCGGGCGGAGCACCCGGGCGAGCAGGAGGCCGCCGTGGCCCGGCTGCGGGAAATGGAGCACCGGAACGTGAAGGCGGCAAAGCGCCTGATGGGCGTTTAAACGGCGGACAACTACGCAAAAGGCGCGGTTTCCGGCCCGAAAGAGGTGTTTTCGGTGCTGGAAGCCGCGTATTTTTCATACCCTGCATCAGGGTGATGTTATGAATCAAAACTGCTGTGACCCCCTGGCCCTGACCACGGCAATCAATTCTCTGGCGGTGTGCATGGCCAGGTCCCTGAACGACGATGAGCTGGTCTTCTGGGCTGCGGTGCTGACCCAGCTCGGGGATACCTTGGGCACCATCGCGGCCCAGCGGGCGCTGTGCGGCGGTTCCTGACCCCGGCGGCAAAGCAAACGCCCTCCGTGCAAACCTGTACGGAGGGTGTTTTTCTCATGGTCAGAGCCCATCGCCGCAAGGGCCCGCTTCTTCAAAACTTTTCGTGGCAAAGGTCGGTGACGGCGGCGCGGACCTTCTTCTCCTGTCCCTGCGGATAGAGCACCACAAGATAGTCGCCCGGAAGCAGCGTGGTTTCGCCCCGGGGGATGATGTCCCGGCTGCCCCTCATCAGACTGACAATCAGCGTACCCGCAGGCCAGCCGATCTCGTCAATCCGCCGCCCCGCCGCGCAGCTTCCCAGCTCCACGGGAATCTCCATCAGATTCTTTCCCTCGGGGGCCTCGGGAGCCTTGCGCTCCTTTTCCACGGAGCGGTTCAAAAGCGCCTCGTAAATCGGCTCCACCTTCATAAGGTCGGAAACCAGCAGCGCGGCAAACGCGCAGGCGGCCACCGGAAGCATATGCACCAGAGTGCCGGTCATCTCCACCGTAAGCAAAATGGCGGTGATGGGCGCTTTCACCGCTGCGGCCAGCGCCGCCGTCATGGCGCACACGGCGAAATCCGGGATGTATTGCGCGGGAAACAGTCCCAGCTCCACGCAGGCGATGCCGAATATGCTTCCCGTCAGGGTTCCAACCGCCAGAATAGGCATAAAAATGCCGCCGGGCACGCCGCTGCCGAAGCTGGCGCAGGTAAATAAAAACTTCACTGCCAGCAAAACAAGCAGCAGCGATATGCCGCCGGTGGCGGTTTGGGCAAACTCAATCAAATCCCGGCCCCCGCCCAGCGTCAGCGGCAGAAACAGCCCGCAGGGGATGGAAAGCAGCATCACCGCGGCGGGCCTCCACCGCGCGGGCAGCACTTTTCCCGACAGCGGACCGGCGGCCAGCAGCGCCCGGTTGAGAAGGCCCCCCACAAACCCCGTCAGCGCCCCCAGCGGAAGCATCCAGAAATACATGTGAATCGGCATCTGAGGAATCTGGGTGAAATGCAGCTCCGGCGTCAGCCCGAAAAAGTATTTTGAAACAAAGTCCGCAACCAGCGACGCGGCGGTGGCCGTGAGCATAATGGCGGGGGAGAAATTGCGGTGAACCTCCTCCAGCGCAAAAATTACGCCGGACAGCGGCGCGTTAAACGCGGCGGAAAGACCTGCGGCGGCGCCTCCGGTGATGAGGTAATTCTCCTCCACCTTGCTCCTGCCCAAAAGGCCGGACACCGCCTTGGCGCCCGCCGCGCCGATCTGGATGGAGGGCCCCTCCCGCCCCAGAGAAAGACCGAAGAGTCCGCAAAGTCCCCCGGCCACAAACCGCACCGCCAGAACAGAGCGCCACTTCAGCTCCAAGCCCAGCAGCACCGCTCCCTCCACCTGGGGAATGCCGCTTCCGGCAGCGGACGGCTCCAGCTTTACAAGCCATGCAACCGCAAGCCCGGCAATCACGGCTCCCAGCGCCCACGGGATTAAAAACACGGGATGCTCCCGAAAATAGGCGTAGCACGCCACAGCAAAGGCGGTCCCGTGCTCGATCAAAAGGCGGTACAGCACCGTTATCAGCCCCGCCACCGCGCCTGTGAGCAGCGCCTTGACCGCGATGCCCCATTTCAGCCGGTTAAAGTCGGATAAAAACCGGTAAAATTTTGTTCTCTGTTCACTCATTGTCAAAATCTCCTGTTTCGATTCTATTAAAAAACAGCTATTTGCAGTATAGCACGTGTTAAGATATCTTAACAAGGCACTTCCATCAAAAATCTGCCGAATGGAAAAAGGCCCTGTGCAAAAATATCGTGGCATTTGCCATTTTAAAAATTGTTGGACGAACCGGGGGCTGCGGGCAGTCCCCCGCTCCGCCCGCGGCCCATATGGGTAAATATATAGAATACGTAATCGTTTTTGGGCTTTTTCCATAAAAACGTCTTGGTTTTTTAGCTTCCGCAATCTCCCCCTTTCGGTTGAATATTCCTCTGAAACGTCGTATACTGTATGTCAGATGTATGCTGGATTCAAGCTGGCATATCTGGATTTGAAAACGCAATAATATGAATAACATGGAGGATCAGATGATGAAGTACGGACGTACCTACAATTTTTCCGCCGGCCCCGCTATGATGCCGGAAGCGGTTCTGGAGGAGATCGCCGCCGAAATGATGAACTACCGCGGCAGCGGCATGTGCGTCATGGAGATGAGCCACCGGTCCAAGGTTTTCGAGGAAATTCTGGCCGCTGCCAAGGACGACCTGAAGAAACTGATGGGCATTCCCGACAACTATAAGATTCTGTTTGTGCAGGGCGGCGGCACGCTGCAGTTTGCCATGGTGGCCATGAATCTGCTCAAGGGCGGCGTGGGCTGCTATGTGGAAACCGGCGCCTGGTCCAAAAAGGCGATTTCCGAGGCCAAGAAATTCGGCGAGGTGAAGGTGGTCGCCTCCTCCGCCGACAAGAACTTCTCCTATGTGCCGGACTGTTCCGATCTGGACATTCCCGACAACGCGGACTATGTTTATATCTGCGAGAACGAAACCATCAACGGCCTGACCTATAACAAGCTGCCCAACACCAAGGGCAAGGTTCTGGTGTCCGACCAGTCCTCCATGTTCCTCTCCCGCCCCTGCAACGTGGCGGATTACGGCATGATCTGGGCCGGCGTGCAGAAAAACGTGGGCCCCGCCGGCATGGCCGTGGTCATCATCCGTGAGGACCTGATCCGCGACGATCTGGACGCCAAGGTCCCCACCTATCTCAGCTACAAGATCCACGCCGACAACGACTCCCTGTACAACACCCCCAACTGCTGGGCGATCTACTGCTGCGGCAAGGTCTTCAACTATCTGCTGAAAAACGGCGGGCTGGAGGCCATGGAGCAGCGCAACCAGGAGAAGGCCAAGGTTCTGTACGATTATCTGGACCAGAGCAAGCTGTTCACCGCTCCCGTGGAGAAGGCGGACCGCTCTCTCATGAACGTGCCCTTCGTCTCCCCCAGCAAGGAGCAGGACGCCGCCGTGGTGGCCGCCAGCAAGGCTGCGGGCTTTGACAACCTGAAGGGCCACAAGTCCGTTGGCGGTCTGCGGGCCTCCATCTACAACGCCATGCCCAAAGAGGGCGTGGAGGCGCTGGTGGACTTCCTGAAGAAGTACGAGCAGGAGAACGCCTGATTTGTGCAGCCGGGTATCCATCCCCCAATGGATATGTGCTTTTCCGACGAAATGGCGCCCCTGGGGTGCGCCGGAAAATTGATTAAAAGGGGACTGTGAAAATATGAGAGTCTTAGTAACCGACGGCATGGACGCCGGCGCCATTGCGCAGCTTCGCGGCGACGGCTTTGAGGTTGTGGAGCAGTTTTATGAGCCCGATCAGCTTGGCGCGGCCCTGCGGGAGTTTGACATCGTGGTGATCCGCAGCGCCACCAAGATTAAGGAGCCCCAGATTGACGCTGCCAAGGGCAGCCAGCTCAAGCTAATTATCCGCGCCGGTGTGGGCGTGGACAACATCGCCGTGAAATACGCCGAGGCGGCGGGCATCAAGGTCATGAACACCCCCCGCGCTTCCTCCAACGCCGTGGCGGAGCTTGCCATCGCGCTGCTGTTCGCCTGCGCCCGCAGCCTTTCTGTGGCGGGCCACACCATGCGGGAGCAGAAGTGGGAGAAAAAAGCCTATTCCAAGGGCTTTGAGCTTCAGGGCAAAACCATGGGCGTGGTGGGCTACGGCCGTATCGGCCGCCTGATCGGCGAAAAGGCGCAGGCTCTGGGCATGAACGTGCTGTCCTCCGTCCACCGCAACAAGCCCGAGGGCTGCGAATGTGAAACCATGCACTTCGTCTCCATGGAGGAGCTGATTTCCCAGTCCGACGTGATTGCCCTCAGCGCCCCCGCCGGCGACAAGCCGCTGGTGAACGCCGAGAGCATTGCCCAGATGAAGGACGGCGTGGTGATTATCAACACCTCCCGCGGGTCCAACATCGACGAGGCAGCTCTGCTGGACGCGCTGAACTCCGGCAAGGTGAAGGCCGCGGGCCTTGACGTGTGGATGGACGAAAAGAATCCCAATTGGGAGCTTGCTTCCCATCCGGCGGTGGCCTGCGCGCCCCACATCGGCGCGGGCACCAAGGAAGCCCAGAAGCGCATCGGCGCGGAGCTGGTGGACATCATCGAAAGCTTCAAATAATCTGATGTAAAACAGCGGTCGTCCGGTATGATACCGGACGACCGCTGCTTTTTCGACTCCAAAGGTGTTTTATCAAGTTCTCCATCTTCGCGGCAAGCTTAGATGTGCTTGTCAGATTTGTATGAGACGCCATCACCATCTCCCGTCAAATTTCAAGCGCGCTTATCCCTTTGCGTGGCTTTTAAAATAGGCCTCCAGCACCGCAAGGCTCTCCTCCCGTAAAACGCCGGAGGTAACCTGAGGGCTACGAAAGGAATTTTCAAAGACCATCCGGCTGCATTCGCAGCCCTCGTTGCCCAAAATACGCTCAAGGTCATCGTTGCTCGCTCCGTAGACCAGCCTTCCAAGATTCACCCACACCATGGCGCCGCTGCACATAAAGCAGGGCTCGCAGCTTGAATACATGGTATACTCCGTCAAATCCGTAATCCCGGTTTCCGCGCAAAACCGCCGGATCAGCCCGGCCTCTCCGTGGAAGGACGGGTCGTGCATCGTGTAAATCTGGTTTTCGTTTGTGTAGACGACTTCTCCGTCCTTGACCAGCACCGCGCCAAACGGTTCGTTTCCGTGTTCTACCGCCAGCCAGGAAAGCTCGATTGCCTGTTTCATAAAAGCTTCGTCGTTCACGCCGCTCGCCTCCTGCATTTTATTTTGCCCATGGGTTGGCGTCTTTTTTGCGGTCGGCTCCGGATGCAAAACACATCCGGAGCCGACCTTCTTTTCAGTTTCGTCTGAAATTCCGTTTTACAACCGCCCGCCGATGGGAGGAAGGGCCCCTCAAAGAGAGTTCTTCCCCCGGGCCATATATTTTCCGTGAGGCTCCGCCACGAGAATTCTGCCCAGCTCCGCCATCAGCCTGCCCCGCAGGTAAACCTGCGCGATGCCGCCGGAGGTGACAACTCCCTCGTAGGGGGAATACCCAGCGGCGCTCACGCTGTCCTCCCCCCGGATGACATGGCTTGCGCCTGGGTCGTACACCACGATGTCCGCGTCGCTCCCCACCCGGATGGCGCCCTTGCGGGGATACAGGCCATACAGCTTGGCGGGGTTTTCGCTCAGCACCTGACACATGGTGGGCAGGGCAATTTTCTTCTTCTCCACGCCGAAGGAATACAGCAGCTCGCCTCTGGCCTCCACGCCGGGAAGTCCGCCGGGAATCTTCGTGAAGTCCGCCCGGCCCATCTCCTTCTGCTCCAGCGTGAACGCACAGTGGTCGGTAGAGACGGTCTGAATCAAGCCCCGCTTCAGCCCCCGCCACAGGTGTGCCTGCTCTTCCTTCGCCCGGATGGGAGGCGCGCAGATATACCGCGCGGCGGCAGAGTAGTCTTCGTTGAAATAGACGCTCTCATCCAGCACCAGATACTGGGGACAAGTCTCCACATAAACCTTCTGCCCCCGCTTCCGGGCGGATTCCGCCTCCTCCAGGGCCTGACGGTTGGTGAGGTGGACGATAATCACCGGGCTGTCCGCCGCCTGCGCAATGCGCAAAAGACGGCTCACCGCCTCCGCCTCCAGATATGGGGGCCGGGTCTGGGGATGGGAGGCGGGAGACAGCTCTCCGGCGGCCTTTTTCTCGGCAATCATGGCGTCGATCACCCCGGCGTTTTCGCAGTGGAAGCCGCAGATGCCGCCAAGCCTCCGCAGGGCCTTCAGCGCGCTGTAAATCGCCCCGTCGCCCACCATCATGGGGGGATAGGTAAGATACATCTTAAAGGAGGAAATTCCCTGAGCAAACATAGCCGGAAGCTCCGCCTCCACGGAGGGGTTCCAATCGTCGATGGTCATGTGAAAGCCGTAGTCGCAAAAAGCGCGGCCGTCGGCCTTTTTGTGCCACAAATCCAGCCCGTATTGCAAAGACTCCCCCTTGTTGGGGCACGCAAAGTCGATCACTGTGGTGGTGCCGCCCCGGATCGCCGCCCGGCTGCCGGAGGTAAAATCGTCCGCGGTGGTGGTATTGGCCACGTCCAGATCAAAGTGGGTATGGGCGTCGATAAAGCCGGGGAATAAGAGCATTCCCGACACGTCCACCACATTTTCTCCCGCGGCGGACAGCCCCCTGCCAACCTGAACAATTTTTTCCCCGTCGATCAGCACGTCCGCCCGGCGAACCCCCCGGCCGGACACCACACCGCCGCCCTTGAGTAATGTTCTCATCCAAAATCCTCCCTTGCGTTTTGTCTTGACACGACCTCAGCATAGCATAGTTTTCTCCGGATTTCCAGATGCTAGAAGACTCTGCCACAAAATATTTTTACGGCGGGATGCGGCGCTTTTTTTGCGCCGCCATTGGGTCAATTTGGCAAATTTTACGCCGATTTTGCGTTTTCCTCTTTCTTTTTTTCCCGGTGGGGGGTATACTAATCTCAACATAAAGCACGGTTTGCGCCGCGCTTTTAAAATGAAGGAGGTAAAAGATGAAAAAGGCAATTTCCCTGTTGCTGGCTGTCATTACGGCCATGTCTTTGACCACGCTCAGCTTTGCCGCTGAAAGCCCCGCTGCGGTGGACAAGGGCGACATTGTGGTGCTGTACACCAACGACGTTCACTGCGGTGTGGACGACAGCATCGGTTACGCGGGCTTCGCGGCCTACGCCGCGGAGATGCGCAAGGCCACCGACCATGTGACCCTTGTGGACGTGGGCGACGCTGTGCAGGGCGCGGCTCTGGGCACCTTGTCCAAGGGCGAATACATCGTGGACATCATGAATCAGGTGGGCTACGATGTGGCCATTCCCGGCAACCACGAGTTTGACTACGGGATGGATCAGTTCTTCAACCTGTCCAAGGTCCTGAAGAGCGGCTATATCTGCGCCAACTTCATGGACCTGCGGACCAACAAACCCGTGTTCGACGCGTACAAGATGATCACCTACGGCGACACCAAGGTGGCCTATGTGGGCATCGACACGCCCGAGTCCATCACCAAGTCCACCCCCACCTACTTCCAGGACAACACCGGCAAATACATCTACGGCTTCTGCGCCGGCAACAACGGCAAGGAGCTGTACACCGCCGTGCAGTCTGCGGTTGACTCCGCCAAGACCGCCGGCGCGGACTATGTCATCGCCGTGGGCCATCTGGGCGACGACGCGCAGAGCGCTCCCTGGCGCTCCGCCGACGTGATTGCCAACGTCTCCGGCCTGACCGCCTTCCTCGACGGGCATGCCCACAGCGTTATCGAATCTCAGAAGGTTGCGGATAAGGACGGCAAGACCGTTCTTCTCACCTCCACCGGCACGAAGCTTGCCGCAATCGGCAAGCTGGTGATTAAGTCCACCGGCGCCGTCTCCACCGAGCTGGTGACGGACTATACCGCCAAGGACCCCACGATTGATACCTTTGTCAAGGGCATTCAGGCCAAAAACGACGCGCTGCTGAACAAAGTGGTGGCGAAGACCTCCGTTGACCTGACCACGCTGGAGGCCGACGGCAAGACCCGCGCCA
>JAEWML010000254.1 GCA_023393155.1 Bacillota bacterium | reverse complement strand
GGTGCTGGACAGCGACGACTGGCATCAGGGCGTGGTGGGCATCGTGGCCTCCCGCATCAGCGAGAAGTTTTCCTGCCCCAGCTTTATGATTCACATTCAGGACGATCTGGGCAAGGGCTCCTGCCGGAGCTTCGGGGGCTTTAACCTCTTTGCCGCGCTGGAGGCGTGCTCCAGCCTGCTGGAGGGGTTCGGCGGCCACGAGCTGGCGGCGGGCTTCACCATCCGCAAGGAGAACATCGCCCCCTTCCGGGAAAAAATGAACGGCTACGTTCGGGCCCACTGCGGCAAGGGCATTCCCGTTCCCGCGCTGGAGATTGACGCCGCCGTAGCCGACCCCGCGGATTTGACCATGGACGAGGTGGAGCAGCTTGGCCATCTGGACCCTTACGGCGCGGGGAATCCCCGGCCTGTCTTCGCGCTGCTTGGCGCGCGGGTGGAGAGCCTTCAGGGCGTGGGGCAGGGAAAGCACCTCAAATTGCAGCTGAGCCGGGGCCTTTGCCGGTTTGACGCCATCTTTTTCTCCGCCACGGCGGAGGAATGCGGCATTCGGGTGGGGGACCGTGTGGACGCCGCCTTTTATCTTCAGGGCAACACCTTCCGGGGCCGGACCACCCTGCAATTGCAGATGGTGGACTTGCGGCTCAGCCGCGTCCCCAGCCGCAGCGAGGCGGAAAGTCTTGAGCTGATCCGGCGTCTGCGCTGCGGCGAAAGCCTGACGGCGCAGGAGGCGGACCGCCTGAACGTGTCCTTGGAGCAGTTTCGCGTACTCTTGAAGGCCATTCGCCGGCTGCTGCCCCAAGGGCGGGCGACGGCGGCAAGGCTGCCATTTCTCCGCTCCGTCGCCGAGCTTTCCGGCGGACGGGAAGCGTTTTTGCGCGCCGCGCTGGCGATGGCGGTGTTTGAGGAGCGGGGGCTTCTGCGCGCCGCCCCCGTGGACGGGGAGTTTTTGGACATTGCGCTGCTTCCATGGGAAGACAGCGTGGATCTTTGCGCCTGCCCCCTTTTGCAAAGGCTGCATGCCGGGGCGCAGGTCTGGGAAGGGAGGGAGGCCCAATGACCATAGAAGAGGAATATCAGCAGCTTGAGGACACTATCCGGGCCTATAACCCCTCGGCGGACTTTGCCCATATCCGGGCCGCTTACGAATTTGCGGAAAAGAGCCACGTGGCCCAGAAGCGCAAAAGCGGCGAGCCCTATATTATTCATCCTCTGGCGGTGGCCCAGATTGTGGCCGAGGAGCTGCGGCTGGACTCCGAGTCTATCGAAGCGGCTCTCCTCCACGATGTGATTGAGGACACTCCCGCCAGCCACGAGGAGGTTGCCCGGCTTTTTTCTCCCACGGTTGCGAATCTGGTGGAGGGAGTCAGCAAGCTGACCCGCATCCAGTACGCCACCAAGGAAGACGAGCAGATGGAAAATCTGCGGAAAATGCTCATCGCCATGAGCAAGGACATCCGGGTCATCCTCATCAAGATTTCCGACCGGCTTCACAATATGCGCACCATGGAGTATCAGTCCCCGGAGAAGCAGAAGCAAAAATCTCTGGAGACGATGGAGATTTACGCTCCCATTGCTCACCGTCTGGGAATGCAGCGCATGAAGTGGGAGCTGGAGGACCTGTCCCTGAAGTATCTGGACCCGGTTGGGTTTGACGAAATCGTTTCAACCCTGAGCGCAAAAAAAGCCGAGTACGACGATTTTATGAACCGCACGCAGGCCCAGATTGACCAGCGCCTCACGGAAATGGAAATCCGCCATAAGGTCTACGGACGGATGAAGCACCCCTACTCCATCTATCGCAAGATGTTTAACCAGAACAAATCTCTGGATGAGATTTTCGACCTGTTTGCTTTCCGGGTGGTGGTGGACTCCGTGGGAGACTGCTATAACGTGCTGGGCGTCATCCACGACATTTACAAGCCCATTCTGGGCCGGTTCAAGGACTATATCGGAACCCCAAAGCCCAACGGATATCAGTCTCTCCACACCACCGTGATGGGCGGAGACGGCATTCCCTTCGAGGTGCAGATCCGCACGCAGGAGATGCACGAAATCGCGGAATACGGCGTGGCCGCCCACTGGAAATACAAACAGAACGGGCAGGGCGGCGGAACTGAGGGGAAATACGAGTGGGTCCGCCGCCTTCTTGAAAATCAGGAGGGCACCGACGCGGAGGAGTATATCCGCTCGCTGAAAATCGACATGTTTTCCGACGAGGTGTTCGTATTCACTCCGGGCGGCGACGTGCAGAACCTTCCCGCCGGAGCTACTCCCATCGACTTTGCCTATTCCGTCCACTCCGCCGTGGGCAACCACATGATCGGCGCCAAGGTCAACGGGCGCATCGTCACCTATGACTTCCAGCTTAAAAACGGCGACATTGTGGAGATTCTCACCTCTAAAACCGCCAAGGGTCCCAGCCGGGACTGGCTGAAAATTGCCAAGTCCAGCGAGGCCCGCAGCAAAATCCGCCAGTGGTTCAAAAAGGAGCGGCGGGAGGAGAATATTGCCAACGGCCGCGCCGCCTTTGAATCGGAGCTGAAGCACTGCGGCATTGCCATGCGGGATGTGCTGGCCCTTGAAAACCTTCCGGAGCTTTTAAAGCGGGTGTCCTTCGGGACGCTGGATGAGATGTACGCCGCCATCGGCTATGGCGGATTTTCCGCCCAGAAGGCCGTGAACCGGATGCAGGGCGAGCTGATGCGCATTCAAAAGCTGCACCAGCAGGAGAAGACCCTGGAGGACGCCATGGAGGCCGGCAAAGCCGAAGAACCCGCCAAGTCCGCCATTCCCAAGCGTGCCCGCAGCGAGCAGGGCATTATCGTGGAGGGGCTTTCCAACTGCCTTGTAAAATTTTCAAAATGCTGCACCCCCGTGCCGGGGGATGAAATTATCGGCTTTATTACCCGGGGATACGGCGTGTCCGTCCACCGGTGCGACTGTCCCAACGCCTCGGAGGAGCGCCGCAGCCAACCGGACCAGCAGGGCCGGTGGATTAAGGTCACCTGGGGCGTGGATACCAACGACAGCTACCGCACCTCTCTGGAAATTCTGGCAAAGGACCGCAACAATCTGGTGCTGGACGTTTCCGCGGCCCTTTCCGTGACCAATACCCGGGTGGCGGCGCTGAACGTCCGCACCACCGAGGACCGCTTTGCCGTCATCACGCTGGAGGTCAGCGTCAAGGACGGCGAGCAGCTTCAGTCGTTAATGAAGCGGCTCAATCAGGTTTCGGGAGTTTTGAACGTCACGCGGCCCGCCGGATGACGTCGGAGCATGCTCCATATCCCTCGCTTTGCCCTGCGGGCAAAGTTCGCTCATTTCGCCGCTCCTCCTTTTCCCCGAAATGCCGCGTAACGGCTTTTCCGGGAGATGGGACG
>JAEWML010000250.1 GCA_023393155.1 Bacillota bacterium | reverse complement strand
AGATTGAGATGATTGATCTGGACCGCGTTTCCGCCCTGATGGACAAGGGCGCGCTGGAGGAGTTTCACCGCATTGCCATGAACCCCGAGCATCCCGTTCAGCGCACCACCGTGCAGGGCCCGGATGTGTATTTCCAGTCTCAGGAGGCCAACAACGGAGCGTATGACGCGATTCCCTCCGTGGTGGAGGGGTACATGCAGGAGATCAACAAGATTACCGGCCGGGATTACCATATCTTTAATTATTACGGCGCGCCCGACGCCGAGCGCGTGATTGTCATGATGGGCTCCGCCTGCGAGTGCGCCAAGGAGGTGGTGGACCATCTCTGCGAAAAGGGAGAAAGGGTGGGCCTTCTTCAGATTCACCTGTTCCGCCCCTTCGATATGCAGTATTTCCTGAACGCCCTGCCCAAAACAGTGAAGAAAATCACCGCCATGGACCGGTCCAAGGAGCCGGGCGCGATTGCCGGGGCGGTGTATCTGGACGTGTGCGCCAGCTATGCCAACGACAGCAGCGCCCCGGAGATTTTCGGCGGCCGGTACGGGCTTGCGTCCAAGGACGTGACCCCTGCCCAGATGAAGGCAGTGTTTGACAACATGAGCAGGGACGAGGCCAAGCGCATGTTCACCATCGGCGTGAACGACGATGTGACAAACTTGTCTCTCGAGGTTCACGAGCCGCTCATCACCGAGTCTGCCGACACCGTTTCCTGCAAGTTCTGGGGCCTTGGCTCCGACGGTACCGTGGGTGCCAACAAAAATTCCGCCAAGATTATCGGCGACCACGCGGGGATGTATACGCAGGCATATTTTGAGTACGACTCCAAAAAGTCCTACGGCATTACAAAGAGCCACCTGCGCTTTTCCAAGGACCCGATTCGTTCCACCTATCTGATTAAAGCGGCGGACTTTTTGGCCTGCCACTCCCAGTCCTATATCAACAGCTATGACATGATTCACGAGGTGAAGGACGGCGGGACCTTCCTGCTGAACACCGCGTGGACAGAGGAAGAGCTGGGCGAAAAGCTGCCCGGCGACGTTAAAAATTATATTGCCAACCACGATGTGCAATTTTATATTGTGGACGCCAATAAAATTGCTCGGGAACTGGGCCTTGGCAACCATGCCAACCTGATTTTGCAGGCCGCGTTTTTTAAGCTTGCCCGTGTCATGCCGGTGGATGACGCCGTTCGCTACATGAAAGAAGCCGCGCAGAAGACCTATGCTAAAAAGGGCGAGAAGGTCGTAAACATGAATCTGGCCGCCGTGGACGCGGGAATTAACAGCCCTGTCAAGGTCGCAGTTCCCGTTGAGTGGGCGCAGGCGAAGGACGGCCGCACGGTGGACGAGAACCTGCCCGCCGTGGTGAAGAACATTGTCATCCCCTGCAACCGCCAAAGAGGCGACGACCTGCCGGTGTCCGCGCTGCTGCCCTATCAGGACGGCACGTATCCTCTGGGCACCTCCAAATACGACAAGCGGGGCATTGCCTCCGCCGTGCCCTCGTGGGACCCGGCCAAGTGCCTGCAATGCAACCAGTGCACCTTCGTCTGTCCCCACGCGTCCATCCGGGCGTATCTGGTGGATGAGGAAGAGGCCGCGGCTGCGCCCGCCGGGTTTGAAATGGTGGACGCCAAGGGCGCTGCGGGGCTGAAATACCGCTTGCAGGTCAGCACGCTGGACTGCACCGGCTGCGGAAGCTGCGCCGCCTCGTGCCTGGCCAAGGACAAGGCCCTGACCATGAAGCCCGTGGACGACGGCATGTATGACGAAACCAACTGGAACTACGCCCTGACGCTGAAGGATAAGCCCAGCGTGTTTAACCGCAAGACTTTGAAGGGCAGCCAGTTCTCTCAGCCCTTGGTGGAGTTCTCCGGGGCCTGCGCTGGCTGCGGCGAAACGCCCTATGCAAAGCTGCTCACCCAGCTCTACGGCGAGAAGACCTATTGGGTGAACGGCGTTGGGTGCTCTCTGGCCTGGGCGGGTGCGTTTCCGTCTTTGCCCTATACCGTCAACAAAGAGGGGCGCGGCCCCGCGTTCTACGGGACGCTGTTCGAGGATCAGGCGGAGAACGGCCTTGGCATGGCGCTGGCTGTGAAGCAGCGCCGCGCCAATGTCCGCCAGAAGGTGGAAGCCTTGCTTCCCCTTGTATCCAGTTCGGAACTGGAAACCGCCTGCAAGGCATGGCTGGCCTCCTTCGACGATCTGGACGCCAACGACGCCGACGCCAGGGCACTGGCCTTGGCGCTGGAGCGTGCGGAGCTTTCCGGCGAGGCTAAGGCGCTGGCCGGGGAAATCCTGTTGCACCGTGACCAGTTGGGTAAGAAAACGGTTTGGCTGTTCGGCGGCGACGGCTGGGCCTATGACATCGGCTACGGCGGTCTGGATCACGTCATGGCCTCCGGCGAGGACATCAACGTGTTCGTGGTGGATACCGAGGTGTATTCCAACACCGGCGGACAGTCCTCCAAGGCCACGCCCGTGGGCGCCTCCGCCAAATTTGCCGACGGCGGAAAGAGAACTGCCAAAAAGGATTTGGGCCGTCTGATGATGACCTATCCCGACGTATATGTGGCCTCTGTGGCCATGGGCGCCAATCCCGGCCAGCTGATGAAGGCCGTCAACGAGGCCGTCAGCCATAAGGGCCCCTCCATCATCATCGCCTATGCCCCCTGTATCAACCATGGCATCAAGGCGGGCATGAACAATGTGCAGGCCGAAATGAAAAAGGCCGTGGACTGCGGATTGTGGCCGTTGTATCGCTATGATTCCCACAGCAAGGAGAAGCCCTTCTCGCTGGATTACAAAAAGCCCTCCGTGCCTGTCAGTGAATTCCTGAACGGAGAGGTTCGCTATTCCGGGCTGAAGGTGAAGTATCCCGAAGCTGCCGAGATGCTCTTTGCCCAGGCGCAGCAAGAGGCGGACGACCGCTATCGAACCTATGTCCGTCTGGAAAAGAGCTATAACGAAGCGTAACCGCCTTGGTCCGCCACCCGCCTTTGACCCGCCATGCTCACCTTCTCTTTCCTTTTTTCCACGGGACGGTATTGGCGAACCCGTACACAAAACAGCAGGCCCAAAGGCCTGCTGTTTTGTGGCTTCCTGACGGAGGACACATTGCTGCCCGTGGAGATAAACTATCTGCCGCGCCGGTTAAACCCCGGCGCGGCAGACGGTTGCAGCTCTTATTTCCCCAAAGTTTTTGCAAATTCCCCAATCTTCTTATCCATGTTGGAGATGTGCTTTGTCAGCCAATCCACCACGATTTGATTGGCGCTGATAATGACCAAAATATTGCCTCCGGAGGCGGCGTAATCGCTGCGCAGTTTTTGCAGCTGGGCAATAAAGGCGGTATGCGCGGCCTTTTGCTCCGCATAACCCGGATAGTGAATGCGCTGCATATAGCTCTCTTCATCGGCAAAATGCTTTTTGGTGTAGCTATCCAGAAATTCCAACAGCTCGCCTATGTATTCTTTGGCCTGATTCCGTTTTCCTGCTTCAAAAAGCAGCTCGGCTTTTTCAAACAGAAGCTTGTGCTGATCGTCAATTTCCCTGACCCCAACGGAGAGATTCGGTGTCCACGGCATGGTGATTCCCCCTTTTATATAGTTAAAATCGTTTTATTATCATACATCATCACAAGACGATGTTCAACTGTTCCGTGAGTAAACCGGATGCATATTTTGAAAAACGTATATGAAAATCACCTATAACCACAGGGGACGAATATTTGGGGAAGTGAAAAAACTCGGCGGCCTGTAAAAGCTTTTCAAGCCGCGATTACTTACCCGTGACCCATCCGTGGGCGGGCCGCGTCCCGGCAACCGAAATTTCAGTCAAGGCTTATCATTTTTTGTTAAAGACGGGCAGATCGCCCAGAATCAGCTCCGGTGCAATTTGCACGGCGCTTTCTCCGTCAATGCATTTGGCCATATATTTAAAGTGCTTTTTGTCCAATGGGTTTTCACTTTTCGCCGCAACCTGATTCGCGTATTTCAGATTGTCGGCGAGGACAAACATGTAAATATAGCTGATGCCGGCCTCCTTGCTCATGAAGTAAACCTCAAGGTGCTCTCGCTCGTTTTTCAGCGTCGTCTCGCCCTGTTCCTTGTTGGCCGTTAAAAAATCAATCCATTCGCGGGCAACGGCTTCCTTTCCTGCCTTGACCTTTGCCTTGTACAATACCGCATCCACTGTCGTTTCCTCCCGTCATTATATTGATTAGTTATAACTAACTTCCATTATTGCACAAAATTCCGGAAGCTGTCAAGTAAAACGCACCCAGCCGCATTATCCGGCCTGCGCCCGCGCGGCTGGATGGATCATGCCGCATTGAGGGCAAACAAAAACATCGGGTAAAAAATCGGCCGCTCCGGGTCAATTTTCAGGCGCCTTCTGTCTCTTGCGGAGGATACCAAACGCCCACGCATTGAATACACTGGGAATGGAAGGAGTGAATGCCTGTGTTTGACAGGGTTACGGCACCGCGTATAGACATTTATGACGGTATCACAAACGAATTCTATGGAAGATCGATATTTCCCGTTACCACAGAACTCGAAAACAATCTGCTGCAAATTGTGAATTATGAGGGGGCGCCCAGAGCAATGCTGTTTCAGGACGATACGTTTCTCCCGGCGTCCAGCAGCTATGTTCCGCCGGGACTTTTTGAAAAGGTCAGACGCAACGGGATTGTCCGCGCAACCTTTCGGGATGCAAATTCGCAGCTTTGGATGCCTGTGGAAATTCACATGAGTTTTGACTCGCAGGTGCGGGGAAATCTGCTGGGCGATAAATATCATTTTGACAGCGTTGTATATACCGATATCGATGTGCGGGATGTAAAGGTTCTTCCTCAGGGAGTAAAGGATACCACGTAAAAAATTAACTCCCCGGAGCCTGACAAAAGACAGGCTCCGGGGAGAGTTTGCGTAATCGCCGCGCGTCCTCAGGAAAAGTTGATCGCAAGGGCAATGGCCACCAGCACCATCTGGGTCAGCAGCAGCAGCCCAAACAGGGGGACAAACCATTTCCACCATTTTTCCACTTTTACGCCCGCAATGCCGCATATCACGGGGGCCAGCGCGGTGGGCCAGAGGATGTTGGACAGGCCGTCGCCAAACTGGAAGGCCAGCACCGCCACCTGCCGGGAGATATTCAGAAGGTCGGACAGGGGGGCCATAATGGGCATGCTGACCACCGCCTGGCCGGAGCCGGAGGGAATCACAAAGTTCAGCAGGGTCTGGACCAGCAGCATGGCCTCTCCAGCCAGCCACCGGGGCAGATAGGACAGGGGGATGGACATGCCGTAGACCACGGTGTCGATAATGTTGCCCGCCTGAAGGACCATCAGAATGCCCCGGGCAAGGCCGATCATCATGCAGGCCATGGCAATATCCGTAAAGCTTTTGGCAATCAGGTCGGCAATTTTATTGGGGGACCAGCCCATGATGGCGGCGCTGATGAGGCCCATCAGCAAAAACGTGGCGGCCAGCTCTTCAAAATACCAGCCGTAGTCCTTTGTTCCGATGACAATGACCACGATGCCCCCAAGCAGCACCAGAAGCACCAGCTTTTCCCGCAGGCCAAAGGCGTGGCTTTCCACGTTCTTGTCCGCCTGAATACCGCCAGACGCGCCGTATACCAGACTTTTGGTGGGGTCAGCCTGAATTTTAAGGGCATAGCGCACTGTGTAGACCGAGGCCACCACAATCATGGAAAGGTGGCAGAAAATACGGAAGCCCCAGCCCGACATCACCTGTAAGCCCGCGATGCTCTGGGCCATGCCCACGGTGAAGGGGTTCATAAACGCGCCGGAGTAGCCAAGTCCCGTACCCAGCGCCACAATGGCAAGGCCCACGATGGCGTCATACCCCATGGCCACGGCAATGCCCACAAAAATGGGGATGAAGGGGAACATCTCCTCAAAGACGCCGATGGTGGAGGAGGCAAAGCCGATCAGCGTGATAAAAATGGGGATAATCAGCGCCCGCAGCTTGCCCTTTAAAATTCGCAGCAGTCCCGCCACCAGTCCGTTAAACGCGCCGGTGGAAATAATCAGGCCAATAGAGGCATAGGCGATAAACACAAAAAACAGCACGCCGCCTGCGTCGATAAAGCCGTTGTACACGCAGCGCAGCATTTGGAACAGCCCCACGGGGGAGCTTTCCACCGCGTGATAGGTGCCGGCGAGGACCAGCCTGCCATCCCGCTCAAATTCTCCGGCGGGAAGAATCCATGTAAGAATTGTGCAGATGGCGATAATGCTCATCAGCAGTACGTAAATGTGGGGCATTTCCAGCCGCCGCTTCTTTTTTACCAGTGTTTCTCCCATAAATCAATTCTCCTTCTCTCAAATCATTTTCAGCCTTTTTCCTTCAGCGCCCGCTGAAAGTCGCTGCGCACGGCGGCGCGGAATGCTTCGTCGTTTAAAACCCGCAGGGCAAGCCCCGCCAGCGTGCAGGCGCCCCGCTCCATGGCCCGGTGGGCGGCGGGCAGAAGCGTTGCGTCCCGCAGCTTCTCCGTATGAAGGGCAAGGGCCTCGTCGGTAATGGAAATCAGGGGCTGAATGGAGGGGCAGCGATAGCTGACGTTGCCAAGGTCCGAAGACCCGGAGGCGGGGAGAATCTCTCCCACGGTTTCCCCGTTCTCCGCAAGCAGGCGGGCCGTCTCGGTTTCAAGGGCGTCCACCCGCACCATGTCGTCAAAGTCCAGCAGGCCGGGAGTAAAGGTGACGGTGCAGTCCATGGCCATGGCCGCGCCCTCGGCACAGCGGCGGACAATGCGGTCCATCTCCGCCAGCTTGCCCCGGGAGTCCGTGCGGAACTCCAGCCGGATTTTCGCGTAGCCGGGAATTGTGTTGGGAAAGCTGCCCCCCTCCAGCAAAACGGCG
>JAEWML010000072.1 GCA_023393155.1 Bacillota bacterium | reverse complement strand
CTGCTGGAAAGCGAGCTGTTCGGCTATGAAAAGGGCGCGTTTACCGGCGCTTGCAGCTCCGGAAAGATCGGACTTCTGGAGGCGGCGGACGGCGGCACCGTGTTTTTGGACGAGATTGGAGAAATTCCTCTCTCCTTTCAGGTAAAGCTTTTGCGGGTGCTGGAGACGAAGCAGGTGACCCGTGTGGGGGGCGTGCGGGCCAAGAGCATCGACGTGCGCTTTATTGCCGCCACCAACCGGGATTTGACCAAAATGGTGCGGGACGGCGCCTTTCGGGAGGATTTTTACTACCGGCTCAACGTGGTTTCCATCACCGTCCCGCCCCTGCGCCAGCGCAGGGAGGACATTTTGCCCCTGAGCCTGTTTTTTCTCAACAGGTTCAACCACAAATACAACCAGAACAAAACCATGACGCCGGAGGTTATCAAGCGCATGGAGGAATACGACTGGGAGGGCAACGTGCGGGAGCTGCGCAACGTGGTGGAGCATATGGTGATTATGAGCCCCAACGAGCAGCTTCAAATCAGCGACGTGCCGTGGATTATCCGCCAGTGCCAGGGACCGGGAGAGGCATCCCTCCTGCCGGAGACGGCGGGGGAGGAGAGCACCGATCTGGGCCGGGCCGTGGAGGAGCTGGAAAAGCGGCTGCTGCTGCGGGCGAAGGCGGAGTGCGCCTCCACCAGAGAAATGGCCCGCTTTTTAAACGTGGACCAGTCCACGGTGGTGCGCAAGCTTCAAAAATACGGGCTTTCGGCCCGATAGATAAAGAGGTACAGCCGACGGCCAAAAGGCCGCCGGCTGTACCTTTGCTGGAAGATATAAGAAATGAAAGAAATGAGGAAAGCAAACAAAGGGGAAGTGCGGGATTATTTTTTCTCGTATTGGTAGAAGCCCTCGCCGGACTTTCTGCCCAGCATTCCCGCGTCCACAAAGCGCTGCAAAACGGGGCTGGGACGGAACCGCTCGCCATACGCGTCGAAGAGAATTTTGTCTACGCTGAGGTTCAGGTCGTGGCCCAACTGGTCCAAAAGCTTGCAGATGCCGACGGGGTGGCCAAGGCCATAGACGCAGATTTTGTCGATATCCTCGGGTGTGGCCACGCCCTCCTCCACCAGCCGCAGGGCCTCGGCGTAAAACACATGGAACAGGCGGTTTAATGCAAAGCCGGTGACATCCTTGACCCGCACAGGCTCTTTCTCAATGTATAGCAGCAGCTCCGTAACGGTGTCCACCGTTTCCGCAGAGCTGAGCAGGCCGGGAATGACCTCCACCAGCTTCATAATGCTGGCGGGGGAGTTGAAGTGGGCGCCCACAAAGCGGGGGGCCCGCTCCTTGGACACGGAGGCCGCCAGCTTGGAGATGGAGATGCTGGAGGTGTTGGAGGCCAGAATCGTCTCCGGCTTGCAGAGCTTATCCAGCTTTTGAAAGGTGTCCCGCTTAATCTCCAGATTTTCAAGAACCGCTTCAATCACAAAGTCGCAGTCCGCCATCAGGGAGAGGTCCGCCGTGGGGACCACGCGGGCTAGCGTGGCGTCCCGCTGCTCGGAAGAAATTTTGCCCTTGGCGACCTGCTTATCAAGAATTACCGACTGCTTTTGCTTGCCGCCGTCGGCAAATTCCTGCTTAATGTCCGCCAGAACCACGTCCAGCCCGCTGCGGGCAAAGCACAGGGCGATTTCCGCCCCCATCATGCCGGCGCCGACCACGCCTGCTTTTTTAATGTTCATCAATGTATTCCTCCGTTTTCAATCGGTGTTAAAAGCCGCGCTTTACCGGCAGTTTTCCACGAGAATCGCCATGCCCTGTCCGCCGCCGATGCACAAAGAGGCCAGACCGTACCTGCCGTTCCGGCGCTTCAGCTCGTAAATCATGGTGGTGAGAATGCGGGTGCCGCTGTTGGCAAGGGCGTGGCCGTGGGCGATGGCGCCGCCGTTGACGTTGACCCGGGAATAAAGCTCCGTGCCCATGTCCATGCCCAGCTCCTTTAAGCAGCCCAGAGACTGGGCGGCAAAGGCCTCGTTCAGCTCGAACAGGTCAATGTTCGAAAGCGCCAGTCCCGTCTTTTTCAAAAGCTTGCGGATGGCGGGGACGGGGCCGAGGCCCATGTACCGGGGATCCACGCCCGCGGAAGAGGTGCCCACAATGCGCACCAGCGGCTTCACGCCCAGCTCCTTTGCCTTTTCCTCGGTCATGATGACCACGGCGGAAGCGCCGTCGTTCATTCCGGAGGAATTTCCCGCAGTGACCACGCCGCCGTCCTTAAAGCAGGGACGCAGGCGGCCCAAGGACTCCATGGTGGTGTCGGGCTTGGGATGCTCGTCGGTGTCGAACACAAAGCTGCCCTTTCGCTGCTGAACCTCAAAGGGAAAAATCTCTTCCTTGAATCTGCCCGCGTCCTGTGCTTCTTTCATTTTGCGCTGGCTGTCTACGGAGAAGGCGTCCTCCTCCTCCCGGGTAATGTGATAGCGCTCGGCTACGTTTTCAGCGGTAATGCCCATGTTGGTGCCGGGATATTTCGCCTGAGGCTGCACGATGGTCACGCCATGGGAGAAGGTGTCGTACAGCGGCTTGTCGCCAAGGCGCAAAGGCTCGTAGCGGGAGGAGGGGGGCAGGTAGTAGGTCATGCGGGACATGACTTCCACGCCGCCTG
>JAEWML010000172.1 GCA_023393155.1 Bacillota bacterium | reverse complement strand
GGTGGGTCAGACGGGCAAGACCGTGCATCCGAAGGTCTACGTCGCTCTGGGCATTTCCGGCGCGATTCAGCACAAGGCCGGTATGCAGGATTCCGAGTGCATCATCGCGGTGAACAAGAACGACACCGCTCCTATCTTTGAGATTGCCGATTACGGCATCTGCGGCGACCTGTTCAAGGTTGCCCCCCTGCTGACCGACGCCGTTCGCGCCGCCAAGGCCGGGAAGTAAGAACCCTTTCCAGAAAATAAGAAGCGCCGTCATCCAAAAGGATGGCGGCGCTTCTTTATTATTCCAGAGACATAAGCCGCCGCGTACGCGCATTTTTTCGCGCTGGAGCGGCTTCCCTGCCTCTCAAGTTATTTTCCCGTGTCCGGCGACCACTCTTCCGCTGTTTGCATACGGCGCAGAACGTCCTCTCGGTGTGGCATGGCGGGCATGGCGCCCCGCTTTTCCACGCAAAGAGAGGCCACGGCGTTGCCAAAGCGGGCAAAAGATTGAAAATCCTGAAAGGTAATCTGTTCCAGCGGTTTTCCACTCTCTGAGACGCGGGCCAGGAAGCCGCCCCAAAAGGAGTCACCCGCCCCGGTGGTATCCACGGCACGGGTGGGAAAGCCAGGGACCATAACGCTCCCTTCTTTTGCAGCCACCAGTGCTCCCTGGTTGCCGATGGTCACCACCACGCAGCGAAGCCCCTGGCGCACAAGCTTTTCCGCTCCCTCCCGGAGATCGGAGCAATCAGACAGATACTCCACTTCATCGTCGGAAACCTTTAAAAGGTGCACCAACGGCAGCGGGATGCGCATTTGCTCCATGGCGGCTTCCTTGCTAGTCCACAGCAACGGGCGGTAGTTTGGGTCGTAGGCAATGATTGCTCCGGATCTGCGAGCTAGAAGTACAGCCTCCATCGTGGCGCTGCGGGCGGGCTCATCCGTCAAAGAGAGAGAGCCAAAATGAAGAATGTCGCTATGGGAAATCAGCTCACGGTCCAGTTCTTCTGGAGAAAGCTGCACGTCCGCGCCCGGCTTTCGGGCGAAGGAAAAGCTGCGCTCCCCGCGCTCGGAAAGCTCCACAAACGCCAGCGTGGTGAAATAGCGTCCGTCTACCAGAAGAGCGTGGGTATCGATGCCGGTTTTTTTCAGCGTGTCCGCGAGAAACCGGCCCTGAATGTCGTCGCCAACCTTACCGATGAAAGCGGTCCTGCGGCCCAGCCTTGCGGCGCAGGCCAGAACGTTTGCTGGTGCGCCGCCGGGATTTTGCTCAAATACCGCCATGCCGGCATCGGAATCCGGCAGAGGAGTATAGTCAATCAGAATTTCGCCCAGTGCTGTGATCTGTGTGTTTTCCATCCGTCTCTCCCATGTTTCAAACGGGGCGGAAATCTGCGTCCCGTGGAAAGTAAAACGTTTACGCGATTTGCTTTATCTTATCAGCTTTTTGTACGAAAAGCAAGAGAGAAAACCGTGAAGGAGGGGAGACGGTTTCTGATTGGTGCAATGAAAATCGGCGATGAGACGCGAAAAGCAGGGGAACTGATCGCCTGAAAAATGCGGTTGGTTTCCATAATAAAATATTTATGGAAACCAAAAGGTTTTCGACAGAAAAGAAAATTTGAGTCATGTTATGATCGCCGCAGGGACATGCATGACGGGTCTTTTCGGGTTTTTGAAAATTAGGCAGGCCGTGAGCGGACGACTCCGGGAGCGGGAGAATCTTAAAAAAGCGGATGCTGCCGCCCTTAGAGTATCCGGCTGCGGTTGAATGGAAAGAAAGACCTGATGTAAGCGGCAAACCCCATGCCGCGCTCAATTTCAGGAATTGATATAGCTGATGCAAAGGAGACTTGGGAGATGGATATCAAAATGCAGACCGCGGACCGCAACTTACTGCTGGAGCTCAGCGGGGAGTTAGACCACCATGCCGCAAAAAACGCCATCCGGGAGCTGGAGCTGGCGGTGGACGCGGCGCTTCCCCGCAGGCTGCTGCTGGATTTCGGCGGCGTGACCTTCATGGACAGCTCGGGTATCGCGCTGCTGCTGCGGGCAAAACGGTGCATGGACGCGCTGGACGGAAGCATGCAGGTCTGCCATGTGCAGCCACAGGCGAAGCGCGTGATGGACGCCGCCGGAATCGGACGGCTGATTCACATAAAACAGGAGGGAACGGTATGAGGAAGAGCGTGAATTACGTCCGGCTGGAATTTCCCAGCCGCAGCAGCAACGAGGGCTTTGCACGGATGGCGGCGGCCTGCTTCGCCTCGCAGATGGACCCCACGCTGAACGAGGTGGAGGATATTAAGACGGCGGTCAGCGAGGCGGTGACCAATGCTATCGTTCATGCCTATCCTGACTCTATCGGGAAGGTAAGCCTGAAGGCAAAAATCTGCGAAGGTAATATTTTGGAAATTTCAATTAAGGATGCCGGGAAGGGAATTCCCAATATTGATAAGGCGCGCCAGCCCATGTTTACCACCGGCGGCGAGGGGCGCAGCGGCATGGGCTTCACCATTATGGAGAGCTTTATGGATGCACTCACGGTTCACTCCACGCCGGGGAGGGGAACGACGGTGACCATGCGCAAGAAAATTGCCAGCCGGGCCAACGGACAGCGATGAGCGGGCAGGCGACGCTGGACCTGCTCCGGGCGGCGCAGGAGGGTGACCAGCGGGCCTGCGAGCAGATTGTGGAGGAGAACAGCGGCCTGATTTGGAGCATCGTCCGGCGATATTACGGCCGGGGCGTGGAGGTGGACGACCTCTATCAACTGGGCTGCCTGGGCTTTTTAAAAGCGGTGCAGGGCTTTGACTTTACTTATGGGACCTGCTTTTCTACATACGCGGTGCCCAAAATTGCGGGCGAGATCCGTCGCTTTCTCCGGGATGACGGGGCAATCAAGGTGGGGCGAACCATCAGGGAGCGAGCGGCGCTGCTGTACGGTGTTCGGGAGCGGCTGCGCTTTGAACTGGGAAGGGAGCCGGCGCTCTCCGAGCTGTCGGAGAGCACGGGATTGACTCCGGAGGAGATCGCCCGGACGGAATTAGCCACAGACCTGCCGGATTCACTTCAGCGGGAGACGGAAGACGGCCTTGCGCTGGAGGGAATGCTGGGAACTGAGGCGCCGGAAGACGGAATTGTTGAGCGTCTTGCGGTGCGGCAGGCGGTGGAGGCACTGCCTGAAAAAGAGCGGATGACCATTCTCCTGCGTTATTTCCGGGGCTTTACCCAGGAGCAGACCGCCAGAGTTCTGAAGGTGTCTCAGGTGCAGATTTCCCGGCTGGAACGTCGGGGGCTGGAGCGGCTGCGGCGGGCCTTTGAGCCATGGCGCCCGGAAAAATAGAAAATTGTATTGAAACGGCAGGCCGTTTCAATTAAAAGCCGCGGAAGCGCACGAAAGGTGCCTCCGCGGCTTTTCTGCCCGGTTTAGACGGACGGAAGACCCGACCCGCGGTGTTCCAGCCGGGGATTCTGCCCGGCAATGAAATAGTCCTCGTCCTGAAATTCCGTCATGGTACCCCAGTAGCGTTTGGGCATGTGGGTCTGGCGGCAGCGAGGATTTTCCCGCTCCTTAATGGCAACGGTATCGTAAAATCGTTTCCAAAGCCGCCGGAAGGCGGCTTCCGTTTCGTCCGGCGCAGCCGCCTCGAATCGCTCCAAAGGAGCAATGACGGCCTTGCCATGGGCGTAAAACAGCGCCTCGCGGTGGGTGCGGTCATAGAGAAAAAACCGCTCGTTGGGAAAACGACTGCAAAAATGAGAGCGAAGAAGGGGCAGTACGCGGTTTTTGGGCTCAATTTCGCCGCCTAAAATTCCGGAATACTCTGAAAAACGGACAAAGCCCCGCAGAAGCTGGGCCTCCCCCTCCAGATGGCGCACCGCCTTCAGGACGGGCAGCAGCGTTTCGTCCGCCAGATTCCGAAGAAAACCCGGCCCCTCCCGGAGTAGCTTCGCGGTCAGACGGTAGAGATGCATCTCCCGATGCTCAAGGCAGGTGAGAAAGCCGTGCCGCAACAGTATGACTGCTTCGCCGGAGAGAAGTGCCGTCTTGCGCAGAACCCGGTCCGCATGACTTTTGTCCGTTGTAATGTGCCGGGTCTGAAACAGAGTGGGACAGGAATCCTCCTCCGGCGTGATGTCCGACGGGAACTCCCGATTGGCGTAACTTTCAAAAATGCAGCAGAGGAAGCCCTCAAAGCTCCCGTCGTAAAGATAGACGACTTCCATCGTACACCCCTTTCACGCGCCGAACAGGGAGAGCTGCTCCATCCGGGCGCCGGGAAGGCTGGGCTGCTCCGCCGCAATCAGGTTGCGGAGCAGGCTCTCCGGCGTAAACCGAAGTCCCTCGGACATCTGCCCCCGGCAGGTGAGAAAATACTGCGCCCGTTTCATCACCACGCCCAGCTTTCGCAGATCTTCGGTTCGCAGGGTTCCTGCCCTGCGGGAAACCAGAATACGCTTGGCGGAGACGACGCCGACCCCCGGAACCCGAAGCAGCGCCTCATAGTCCGCCGTGTTCACCTCCACGGGAAAAAACTCCAGATGAGCCAGCGCCCAACTGCACTTGGGGTCCACCAGAGGGTTAAAGTCCGGCGTTCCCTCGTCCAGAAGCTCTTCCGCACGAAACCCGTAAAACCGCAAAAGCCAATCCGCCTGATAAAGCCGGTGCTCCCGCAGAAGAGGGGGCTTTGTGTCCTGGGAGGGGAGGAGGGAGTGCGCAACCACCGGAACGTACGCCGAGAAAAAGACTCGCTTGAGCCGGTAGCGGTCATACAGCCCCTGCGTCAAGCGCAAAATCCGCAGGTCGGAATCCGCCGTGGCCCCTACGATCAGTTGGGTGCTTTGCCCTGCGGGGGCAAATTTCGGCGCGTGGCGGTATTTGACCAATTCCTCTTTACATTGAACGCCGCGGGTTTGAATCTGCCGCATGGGCGCGAGAATCGCGCCCTTTGTCTTGTCCGGGGCAAGAGACTTCAGCCCCGCTTCCGAGGGCAGCTCGATATTAACGGACAGACGGTCTGCCAGAAGACCCAGCCGCTCTACCAGCTCCGGCGCGGCGCCGGGGATGGCTTTGGCATGGATATAACCGTTAAACCGATAAGTCTCCCGCAAAATTTGCAGGGCGCGAATCATCAGTTCCATAGTGTGGTCCGGGTTGCGCAAAACACCGGAGGAGAGGAAGAGCCCCTCAATATAATTCCGCCGGTAAAAGCCAATGGTCAGTTCGGCCAGCTCCTCCGGGGTAAACGCGGCCCGGGGCGTGTCGTTGCTGCGGCGGTTGACGCAGTATTTACAGTCGTACACACACTGATTGGACAGCAGCACCTTCAGAAGCGTGACGCAACGCCCGTCCGCAGAAAAGGAATGGCAGCAACCCATGGCGGAAGTGGAGGTGTTGCCGATAAAGCCCTCTTTATAGCCCCGCCGCGCGCCGGAAGAGGTGCAGGCCGCGTCGTATTTCGCCGCGTCGGAGAGGATAGTCAGCTTTTCAAGCAGTTCCATGGCATGCTCAGCGCGTTTCCGCGTGCCGGAGGGACCGGGAAGGACGTTCGATGGCGTCAATCACGCGAAAAAGCAGATGCGTCAAAAATCCAGTACCCACAAAAATCAAAAACAGGGTGTATCCAGTCATTAAAAAGCCCTCCTTTGGAACTGTTGTTCTAATTTAAGACAATTATAACTAGAACGAATGTTTTTGTCAAGAGAAAAACAGAACAAAGGTACGAAATTTTAAGAAGGCCGAAGTGCGTTGTTTTTGTCCGACTGCCCGTATTTGGAGAGAAAGAGCAAAATTTAAGGCCCCGGGAATTGATTTTCCCGGGGCCTTGTTCCGCGCTGTGCGCAGGCCAAGGATTTATTGAAAAAGCGGCGTGGGCCAGATGTTTGGATGCCGGCCCCGCACCACGCGCAAAGCTGCCCTGCTGTTTTAAGATGCGGACGGGACCCCTGTGGGGAAAAGGAAAAGCCCTGCCTTGCGGCGGGACCGGCTTATTCCCATGTCTCCCAAATTTCCGGATGGTAACCTACGGTAGCGTCCTTTCCATTGCGGACGATGGGCGTTTGAAACAGCTCCGGGTTTTCAAGAAGCTTTGCTTCCTGTGCGTCCGGCGTGATATAGGCCATGAACAGGGCTTCGTAGGCCCGTGACTTGGTGTTGACCAGCGCCTCGTAGCCAACTTTTTGCTTGACGGACTGGTACTCTCTGGGGGATAATCCTTTGGAGGCGACATCAATGTACTGATACTTGATGCGGCGCTCTTTAAACCACCGCTCGGCCTTTCTGCTGTCGAAGGACTTGGAGGAGCCGAAGATTTGAATATTCATGGAAGTTCTCCTTATTATAAATAAATAAGAATTGACGCGGACGGAGGCGTTTTATGACAGAAAGCGTAAAGAGACTAAAAGACCTGGTGGACGGCAGCGACAACATCGTTTTTTTCGGGGGCGCGGGGGTGTCAACAGAGTCGGGTATCCCTGATTTTCGGAGCGAGGACGGGCTGTACCGCCAGCAGTATGATTACCCGCCCGAAACCATTTTAAGCCATACCTTTTACGAAAGCAAGCCGGAAGAATTTTTCCGTTTTTACCGGGCAAAGCTTCTCGTCCCCGACGCGAAGCCCAACGCCGCCCATCGTAAGCTGGCAGAACTGGAAAAGCAGGGAAAGCTGAAGGCGATCGTCACACAGAATATTGACGGGCTGCATCAGGCGGCGGGAAGCCGGACCGTGCTGGAGCTTCACGGCAGCGTTCTGCGAAATTACTGCGAAAGCTGCCAGAGGCCCTATGCAATTGACTTTATGCTCCGTTCTCAGGGCGTTCCCCATTGCGCAGCCTGTGGCGGGCGGGTAAAGCCCGACGTGGTGCTCTATGAGGAGGGTCTGGACATGGATACGATGGAGCGGGCCGCCCGCTATATTGCCGAGGCGGACATGCTGATCATCGGGGGCACATCCCTGAACGTGTATCCGGCGGCGGGGCTGGTACGGTGGTATCAGGGGCGCAAGCTGGTGATTATCAATAAATCTCCCGTGGCGGCGGACCTGACCGCAGACCTTGTGATTACCGATTCCATCGGAGAGACGCTTGCGCAGCTCTAAGGGCGGGACAATTTGCAGGGAAACCTGTCAGATTGCCAAAAGAATGAATAAAATAATAAATGCAACTGCAATATTTGGAGAAAAGGCCGATAAAAAACCAATTAAATTCATTGAAAATGAAAGTGCTGTGTGATATGATTGCATTATATCGCGGGCACGAAATGCCGCTGCGGTATATGACTTTTATTGCAAACGGTCTGCTTTGCGGACGGCGGGTTCTGCATACGCGGCGCTGAGGCGCTGCCGAAAGGGCTTTGGCTGTCTGCGGGGCGGCAAGAGGAGGCGGCGGAATGATCTGGTCGGAAAAAGGGGAGAACGTCTACTCCCAGATTACGCCCAAGATTCGGGCTCTGGAGGAGCAGTGGGAGAAGAAGAACTACATTGATCCAGGACTGTACCGGAAGTACAACGTGCGCAGGGGCCTTCGGGACGAGAACGGCCAAGGGGTGCTGACAGGGCTGACCCGCGTGGGTGAAATTCAGTCGTACTCCGTGGAGCAGGACGGAAAGCTTCTTCCGGAGGATGGCGTGCTGTATTACCGGGGGATTGACTGCCGGGAGCTTGTCCGGGGATCTGAGGGACGCAGGCTGGCCTTTGAGGAAGCGGCGTATCTGCTGCTGTTCGGCGAGCTGCCCACCGACGTACAGCTGCGGGATTTCTGCGTGCAGCTTGCCACCTATCGCACGCTGCCCAGCAACTTTCTGAGGGACGTAATTTTAAAAGCCCCGCCTCAGGACCTGATGAACACCATGCAGCGCGCGGTGCTGACGCTGTTTTGCTATGACGATCAGCCCAATGACATCAGCCTTGGAAATGTGCTGCGCCAGAGCTTGCAGATGGTTGCCATTATGCCGCTGCTGGCGATTTACGCCTATCAGGCCTATCGGTTCAACAAGGGGGAGGGCCTGTTTATCCACGAGCCAAGGCCGGAGCTGTCCACGGCGGAGAATTTTCTCAGGATGCTGCGTCAGGACGGGCGGTATACGGAGTTGGAGGCCCGGGTGCTGGATGTTGCGCTGGTGCTCCACGCCGACAACGGCGGCGGCAATAACTCCACCTTTACTAACCACGTGGTCACCTCCTCGGGAACGGACACCTACTCCGCCGTCGCGGCCTCCATGGCGTCACTGAAAGGCCCGCGCCACGGCGGGGCCAACAGCAAGGTGATGGAGATGATGGCGGACATCAAGTCCCACGTGCGAAACTGGAACGACGACAGGGAGCTTAAAAATTACCTGGGACGCATTTTGAACGGAGAGGCTTTTGACGGACGGGGATTGCTGTATGGTTTGGGCCATGCGGTCTATACTCGGACGGATCCCCGGTGTGAGGTGTTCCGGGACTATGTGAAGACGCTCTCCATAGAAAAGGAGCGGGGAGAAGAGCTGGACCTTTACGAGCGGGTGGAGCGGCTGGGAAAAGGCCTGTTGTCCGCGCGGCGGGGGAAGGACGCCATCTCCACCAACATCGATTTTTACAGTGGGTTCGTATTTGAGATGCTGGGCCTGCCCAAGGAGCTGTATACCCCCCTGTTCGCGGTGGCCCGCATTTCCGGCTGGAGCGCACATCGGATGGAGGAGCTCTCCGGCGGCGGAAAGCTGATCCGCCCGCGGTATGAATGCGTGGAAGAGCACAGGGCATATATGCCCGCAGCGGAGCGCTGAGTCCCGCGGGGAACGTGGACATAGCACCGGAGGAGCGGAAAGCCGCCCTCCGGCGCAGCTGCGGCAAGGGGAAACAAAATATTTGCCGAAAAGGGAAATTTGAGGTTGACATTTTTCAAGCTTCTGGCTATAATAATCAAGCAGTCTTTTTTTGGCATAGATTCGCGGCTGTGCTGGAACTGGTAGACAGGCCAGCTTGAGGTGCTGGTG
>JAEWML010000168.1 GCA_023393155.1 Bacillota bacterium | reverse complement strand
CCGTCGGACACCACCGAGGTGGGCCGCCGGATGCTGGCGGAATTTCCCGGCACCTCCGGAAGCCTTGGCACCGCCATTTCCGAGGCGGTGGAAAAGGCCACCACCACGGAGGGGTACCGCTACGTGCTGGGCAGTGTTTTAAATCAGGTGCTGCTGCACCAGTCCATCATCGGGATGGAGACAAAGGCGGCCCTTGAAAAGCTGGACGAATATCCCGACATTCTCATCGGCTGCGCGGGCGGCGGCTCCAATCTTGGCGGGCTGATGGCCCCCTTCATGGCGGATAAGCTGACCGGGAAGCAGGCCCCGCATTTTATCGCGGTGGAGCCGGCCTCCTGCCCCTCCCTGACCCGGGGCCGGTTTGCCTACGATTTCTGCGACACAGGAAAGGTCACGCCGCTGGCCAAGATGTATACGCTGGGCTGCGGCTTTATCCCGGCGTCCAACCACGCGGGCGGGCTGCGTTACCACGGCATGAGCCCCATTCTCTCCCAGCTCTATCACGACGGATTTTTAGACGAGGCCCGCTCTGTCACGCAGACCAAGGTCTTTGAAGCGGCTAAGCTGTTTGCGAAGGTGGAGGGCACGCTGCCCGCGCCGGAGTCCGCCCACGCCATCCGGGTTGCCATTGACGAGGCGATCCGGTGCAAAGAAGCGGGAGAAGCCAAGACCATTGTCTTCGGCCTCACCGGAACCGGATACTTTGACATGGCGGCGTATATGTCCTATCATGACGGCAGTATGACCGATTATATCCCTACCGACGAGGATTTGTCCCAGGGCTTTTCCTATATCCCCAAGCTGCCGGGAATTCAGGAGTAACAAATTCAGCCCCCTGCGCGATTTTAACCGCGCAGGGGGCCGTGCCTTTTTTCGTGTCGTCCGGCTGAGGGGCGGCTTTATTTCAGCTTGGATTTGATTTTCGCCTTTGCCTCCGGGCTGAGGGCTCTGGCTGCAATCCGAATCGGCAGAGAGGGCAGGCGGAGAAATTTCTGCCGAACCTGATCAAAGGGCTGCAAGGCGTAGGCCGCGAAAAACGCCGCCCGGTCCCCGGGCTGGGCGATGGGGGAGGCCAGCCGGGGATTTCCCGCCACGGCCCGCTCCGGTGAGAAGGGCTGCCGCCCAAGGGGGAGACGGTCGAAAATATGGCTGGCGTGGGCCGTATTCACAATCAGGAGGGACACGCCCTTTTCCTGCTGGTCGCAAAGCTCGTCGGGCCGCAGGCCCCAGAAGTCCCCAAGGGTAAAATCCCCTGTCCGGGACAAAGAGGTATAGGGGCACCGGTGGCAGCAGGGGCGCAGGAACAGCGCCCGGCCAAATGCCCGGCCCCACTCCGTCTGGAACAGGGGGGCTGAATCCGCCGATCCGTCCTTATAAAGCAGGGTGAAGTGGCTGTCCTTCCAGCCCGCCACCTTGTTGCGAAAGCGCACGGTTTGCAGGGAGCGCCGCCTGCGGCTTTCGATGGAGCGAACCATGTCCGCCCACACGCCGGGAGAGGGAACGCCCTGACACACCACGTCGCAGGTGGTGAGATTTTCCGGGCGGTGGCCCAGAAAATGATACAGTCCGTCCACCTGGCAGGGGGTTCCGGAGAAAAGCACGGGGCGGGACTTCAAAAGCTCCCGAATCTCCCGGTATACGCCCCGCAGGTCGCTTTGCACGTATTTTGCCCCCCGGAGATAGCGCAAATCCTCCGGCGCAAAGCAGGCGATGTGCCGCAGGCGCTGCCTGTCGTCTAGCGCCGCGCCGAACACCACGCCGCCGCTTTCCAGCGTGTCTGCCGCGATCAAAGAAAATACGCCGCCGGAGGTGGAGTCCTTGCGGATCACGTCGTCCCGGTTCCAGGCGGCGAACACCGCCGGGAGGGGGCAGCTCTTGGGCGGGTGGAGCGGCGGGCAGACTGCCGTGCACCGCCCGCAGTGAATGCATTTTTCAGGGTCGACCAATGGGTAGGAAAAGCCCTCCCGGTCAGGCTCCATGGAAATGGCGTCCTTCGGGCAGACGGAGGCGCAGGCGGTGCAGCCGGTGCAGTCCGCCCGAGCGGCCAGTTCCGGTAAATCCGGGCGGCTTTCGGCCTTTTTCGGGGGGGCAACCGGTTCGTTCAACAGCGCGGCGCGGAGATACTCCAGAGAATCCCGCCGCTCCGCCTCCAGCAGCTCCCCGGCGGCGGACCAGTCCACAGGGGCCGACAGTCCGGCGGAGTCGCCCTTTCCAATGATGCGGTTTGCAAGGCCCAGCCGGTCCAGAAGACTGAAAATGCGGGACTGCTCCGGCGCGGCCAGCTCCGCCGGGGAAACGGCGGTGAAAAACGGCTTTTGAAACTGCACGGAAAACACGGTTCCGTGGAAGGAGTTGGTGCACACATAGGCCGCGTGGCGGAACAGACCGAGAAATTCAGCAGGTCCCGCGGAAAAGACGCACTCCGCCTTGGGGTGGACCTTTTGCCGCAGGCCGCAAAGCTGGACCACGGGCAGCCCCGTCTCCTCCTGCAAGCGGCGGATGTAGGGCTCCAGCGGGCCGGGGGCGCTGATGCAGTAGCACAGGATGTAGCCGGAGGGCTGCTTCGGCTCCGCCGAAAGGGCGGCCCAGTCGTCCTGACGCAGAAGCAGGGTGGGGTCCAGCACCACAGGGGCCTCCCGCCCGGCCACCTCGCGGAGGATGGCCTGCCCCCGGGCCTCCCGGGCGGAGAGGTGGGAAAAGTCATCAAGATACCGGCGCAGCTCCTCTTCCATCCCGTCGGGTATGCGGGGAATGCCGAAGGAGGGGGCGTATGCGATTTTGCGCCCCGCCGTAAATCGGCTGAAAAACACCGGGTCGAACCGCCCGTCGGGGAAAATTTTCGGGTTCCAGATCTGGTCGCTGCCAGAGAGGTACACGTCGCAGGGGGGCGCGCTCTCCAATTCCCGCATGCTTTCATACCGCCGCTGGGAAATCTTCAGATTGCGGGCGGCAAAGTCTTCAAACCGCTGATGCCGCTCGCGCATGGCGCGGTAGTGAAGGGCGGTGTGGGCGTTTGCAGCGGCGGAGGAAAGTCCCCCCGCCCGGCGGAACAGGTCGTTATCCTGATTGACATAATAGTTAAAAATCTCGCAGGAGCTTCCCAACTGTTCCACGGCCCGCTGCGTGGCGCAGGCCTGTAAAACCGCGCCGTAGTGATGGATATGAAAAAAGGTGACAAGGCCCGTTTTCAAGTGACGGCCTCCTTCCTGAAATTACGGCTGAGAGGACGGCTCCTCCATGGGTCCGAAGTCGGGAAAGTCATCCTCGGCAACCCAATCCTCCACGGGGACCACATCGAACTCCGTTTTTGTCCGTCGGATGACCACCCGTTCAAGACCGGCGTTAATCACCTGCCTGCGGCACATGGAGCAGGAGGTGGCGTCGCCCAAAAGCTCGCCGGTTTGGGCGTCCCGGCCCACAAGGTACAGTGTTCCGCCCACCATGTCCCGCCGGGAAGCGGAAATGATGGCGTTGGCCTCGGCATGGACGCTGCGGCACAGCTCATACCGCTCTCCCCGGGGGACCTTTGCCGCCTCGCGGGTGCAGTAGCCCATGTCCACGCAGTTTTTCCTGCCCCGGGGCGCGCCGTTGTAGCCGGTGGAGATAATCTCGTCGTTTTTCACGATGATGGCTCCGTACACCCGGCGCAGGCAGGTGGCCCGCTCCAAAACAGTCTCCGCGATGTCCAGATAGTAATTTTCCTTGCTGATACGATTCATAGAAGTCCTCCGTGAAGTCCGGCGCGTTCGCCGGGGATTGAAGAAGCCTGCTTAAATGGCGGATTCCCCCTGCCGCCGGAGGTCCAGTCCCGCCCGGACGGCAATCAGCTCCGCCGCCACGGAAACGGCAATTTCCTCCGGCGTCTGTGCGCCGATGGAAAGGCCGATGGGTGCGTGAAGCACGGCGTATTCCTCCGCCGTGAAGCCTGCGTCCAACAGGCGCTTACGGCACAAGGCCAGCTTTTGCTTGCTTCCGATGCAGCCGATGTACCGCGCGCCGGAGCGCAGGGTTTGAGACAGCACCTCATAGTCTGCGTTGTGGCCCCGGGTCATCACCACCACATAGTCCCGGGGGGTAACGGGGATGTCCAGCCGTTCAAAGTCGCACACCTGAACCTGCTGGGCCGTGGGGAGAAACGCGGGGTCGGCAAATTCGGCCCGGTCATCGTATACCGCGCAGCGAAAGCCAAGGGGATACAGGGCAGACACCAGCGCCCGGGACACATGGCCCGCGCCGAAGACATGAACCCACCCGGATTGGGACACGGGGACCGAAAACCAGCCCCCGTCCGTCAGCATAGGCCCGTCCCCCAGCAAAGGGGCAAGCGCGGGATCGGCCTCATCCGCCTCGGAGAGGGCGCGGACCTCGGCCGCGCGGCTGCCGTCCAGCCGCAGGGCCAGCCATGCGTCCTGCCCCCGGGCGTGGGCCTCCTTAAGCGTGCGGAAGGCGTCCAGCGCGGCTTCGTCCCTGGGAGAGATATAGTGGAGCTGCACGGTCACGTCGCCGCCGCAGACCATTCCAAGGCTGTGATCGCTGCCCTGAATGAAGCGATAGTCCCGCCGCTGGTCCTCGCCGGATTTCAAAATCTCGGCTGCTTGTCTTTGGGCCTCGTATTCCACGTTGCCGCCGCCGATGGTCCCCGCGGAGCTCCCGTCCGGCAGCACCGCCATCATAGCTCCGGCGCCCCGGGGCGTGGACCCGGCGGAGGATAAAAGGCTTATAAGGCAAACGGGCTGCCCGCTCTCCAGCCCGCGTATCAGCGCGTTCCAAAACTCCCGCATAAGGCTCCTCCGTTTTGTCTCTATGTATTCCGATCAAGTGCACCGAAGGGTACGTCGCCGCCGTACAATCAATCTCATCGTATGCGCCCGCCGTCCCGCGGCAGGTGCACCACAGGCGCGAAGCACCGCCGAGGCAAGCGCGTTCAATCATATCTGAAATATGTAACAGTTGTCCTTGGTTATTATATCAGCTTTTTTCCCGTTTGAATATGAAAAAACGGAAAATAATCAAGTCTGCCCCAAAACCCGCCTAGCGGAGTGCGACAAACCGGGGGGCCTGCGCTTTCGCAGGCCCCCCGGTCAAAGATATGAAACAAACGCGGCAAGCCCCGCCTTGCGGATGGTTACTTCGCAGACTCGCCGCTCTCCAGCAGGGCTTTTGCGCTGGCGGCAAGCCCCGCCAGACCCTGAATCTCGGAGGGAATGATAATTTTTGTGGCTTTTCCGTCGGCCACCTTCACCATCGTCTCCAGCGCCCGGAGCTTGATGACCTGATCGTTGGGGCTGGATTCGTTCAGCAGGCGCAGCGCGTCGGCCGTGGCCTGCTGGACCTTCAGGATGGCCTCGGCCTCGCCTTCGGCGTGGAGGATGGCGGCCTGCTTTGCCGCGTCGGCCCGCAGGATGGCAGACTGCTTATCGCCCTCCGCCACCAGAATCTGGCTCTGCTTCTGGCCCTCGGCCTGAAGGATGGCCTCGCGGCGCTCCCGCTCCGCCTTCATCTGCTTTTCCATGGCGTTCTGAATTTCCTTAGGGGGAAGAATGTTCTTCAGCTCCACACGGTTTACCTTGATGCCCCAGGGGTCCGTAGCCTCGTCCAGAATGGCGCGCATCCGGGTGTTGATGATGTCGCGGGAGGTGAGGGACTGGTCCAGCTCCATGTCGCCGATGATGTTTCGCAAAGTGGTGGCGGTGAGGTTTTCAATGGCGTTCATGGGACGCTCCACACCGTAGGTATACAGCTTGGAATCGGTGATCTGGAAGTAAATAACGGTGTCGATCTGCATGGTGACATTGTCCTTGGTGATGACGGGCTGGGGCGCAAAATCCGCCACCTGTTCTTTCAGGGACACCCGCTTTGCAATCCGCTCGATAAAGGGAAGCTTGAAATGCAAACCCACGCTCCAAACGGTGCGAAACGCGCCCAGCCGCTCCACCACATAGGCTTTGGACTGCTGGACAATGACAATGTTGCTGACGATCAGCAGCAAAACGAGAACCACCAGGATAATCAGGGCAATACTTTCAATACGAATAGGCATTTATTTGACTCCTTCCAAAATTTTATTTTTTTCCACAAAGAGCTTAACACCCTCCATTTTGGACACAGTAACAAGACTGCCCACGGGAAAAACCGTTCCGTCGATGCTGCGGGCCGTCCAGGTCTTGCCGTCCACATAGACGGCGCCGCTGGCGTTTTCATTGTCCACGGTTTCCGTCACCTTGCCCGTCTGGCCGATTACCCGGTCCAGATTGGTGGGGACGGCCTTATTGGCCCGCATTTTCCGCACCAACGGGCGGGTGGCCGCCAGCGCGGCGGCGGATACCACAAGAAAAAGCGCAAACTGCACGGGTACGGACGCGCTCAGCATCGCCGCAATCAGCGCGGCCAGCGCTCCTGCCACGAACCAGATGGACACCAGTCCGGCGGTGGCGGCTTCCGCCACGCCAAAGAGCGCAATGGCGCCCAGCCAAATCCAAATCATCATCATAAAAAACCTCCTCTGGAAAGCATTCGGTGGGGGTGAAATAGATAAAAAAGAAATGCTTGATAGTTCATATGCTCATTGTATCACATCTTCGGGAAAAATACCAGCCCCGCAAAGCGGTTGATTCTGGAATAGACCCGAGAATAAATTGTTTTTATAAATTAGACGGATCAAGCGCCTGAAAAGTTGCGACTTAACAATGTTTTTTATAGCGGCCCGGAATTTTTAATTTTGCCGCGTTGCACATTTTTTGAATATCTGGTATAGTGATGCAGACATTTGAAGCACTTGAAGGAGGCGCGGCCCATGACGCTGACGGTACCCTGCTT
>JAEWML010000073.1 GCA_023393155.1 Bacillota bacterium | reverse complement strand
ATGGGCGGGCGGATGGGAGAGGAACCGGTGGCCAGCACCAAATAGTCGTAAGGCTCCTGATAAACCTCGCCCGTGGCAAGGTTTTTAATTTCTACAATTTTCTTCTCCCGGTCGATGGAAAGGGCCTCATTCCCCGTGCGCACGTCTACCCGGAACCGCTGGCGCATCACCTCGGGCTTTTGCACCAGCAGCGCGTCCCGGGAGCGAATCACATCTCCCACATAATAGGGCAGCCCGCAGTTGGCGTAGGATATGTACTCCCCCCGCTCCAAAAGGACAATTTCAGCCTCCTCGTCCAGTCGGCGCAGCCGCGCCGCGCAGCTTGCCCCTCCGGCAACGCCGCCGATTATCACGACCTTTGACATAGCTTCTCCTCCTTGCCGTGCCGCCTCTCCGTGCGCACGTCTATTTTTTAACAGTATATGCCCCCCGCGCCGGTTCTTCTGTGATGTTGTCACCGTCAGCGACAGACACTCTCCGGGTTAAAAAATTGACAGGCCAAAAAAAGCGGGTATAATCATAGTAGTATTGAAACAGGCGGCTCTTTTTCAAAAGACCGCCTTGACGGGAGGCGTTGGCGCATGGAATTGGGGGAATATTTTCCCGTGTGGAAGGACCTGACCGAGAGAGAGCGGGCGCTGCTGGCAGGCACGGCGGTGCGGCGCTTTGCGCCCAGGGGAACGCTTTTGCACGCCGGTGACGCGGACTGCGTGGGTCTGATGATCGTGCGCTCCGGCCAGTTACGTGCGTTCATTCTCTCCGACGAGGGGAAGGAGGTCACCATCTACCGCCTGTTCGAGCGGGACATGTGCCTGTTTTCCGCCTCCTGCATTATGAAGAACATTCAGTTTGACATTGCCGTGGAGGCGGAGAAGGACGCGGAGCTGTGGGTAATTCCCTCGGACGTATACAAACGGCTTTCCGACGGTTCTCTTGCTGTGGCGAATTACACCAATCAGTTGATGGCCGCCCGGTTTTCCGAGGTGATGTGGCTGGTGGAGCAGATTATGTGGAAGAGCTTTGACAAGCGCCTTGCGGAATTTCTTCTGGCAGAGAGCACGCTGGACGGCGGCGACGTGCTGCGTATTACGCACGACAAAATTGCCGCTCATCTGGGCACGGCCCGGGAGGTGGTCACCCGGATGCTGCGCTATTTCCAGTCGGAGGGCATGGTGTCCCTCTCCCGGGGCGCGGTGGAGCTGACGGACCGGGATCGGCTTCAGGCGCTGGCGGACTGAACCATCAAAAAATTCCGCGGCCGGGGGAAACGTTTCCCCGGCCGCGGAATTTTTGACGGCGTTTACTCGCCCAGATATTTCATAATCGCCTCGCCCATATAGTGGGCGGTGCCGGTCCCATAGCTGTCCAGCGTCTCTGCAAAACGGTCGTCCGCGCCGTACAGCCGCCCCATGTTCATAAGCTTTTCCCGGTCGCAGCCGCCGTGGTACGCGGCCATGTGCGCCTGCCATTTCTCCACCAGCGCCTGTGCCTCCGGACAGCCGGGGTCGTTTGCCGGGGCCAGATTCGCAAACGCCTGCGCCAGCCGATCCGTTCCCGCCTGCTCGCCGCTGGCGCCGATATAGTCTGCCATCGCGTGTCCTCCTTAGTTTCCGCACTCGGCGGAAATTTTGTTGAATAGCGCAAGAAGCTCCTCCATGGAGGTCTGCTTCTTTTCCGCTCCCGCCCGGTCCAGCACCGCCTGTCCCCGGTCCATCATCAGAAGCCGGTCGCCGTATTCCACGGCGTAGCGCAGGTTGTGGGTCACCATCATGGCGGTGAGCCGCTTCTCCCGCACAATTTTGTCCGTGAGAAGCATAATCACCTCGGCGGTTTTGGGGTCCAGAGCCGCCGTGTGCTCATCCAGAATCAAAAAGCGCAGGGGCGTCATGGTGGCCATCAGCAGCGCCGCCGCCTGCCGCTGCCCACCGGAGAGGGACCCCATTTTCACGTTCAGCTTATCCTCCAGCCCCAGCCCCAGGCCCTCCAGCTCGGCGCGGTACCGGTCGATGCGCTTTTTGTTCACGCCCCGGCCAAAACCGAAGGACTTCCCCTTGTTGTCCGCAAGAGACAGGTTTTCCAGCATGGTCAGATTGGGGCACGTCCCCATGGACGGATTCTGGTACACCCGCCCCATGGTGGCATAGCGCTGAAAGTCCTTTTTTCGCAGAATGCTCTCGCCCGCCACCAGCACGTCTCCGCTCTCCACGGCGATGGACCCGCAGATAATATTCAGTAAAGACGTTTTGCCGGAGCCGTTGCTGCCCACAATGGAGACAAACTGTCCATCCTCCACGGAGAGGGAGAATTTGTCGAACAGGCATTGCTCCATCACGGAGCCGGGGTTATAGATTTTTGTAACCTCCCGCACCTCAAGCATGGATAATCTCCTCTCCCTTCCGGCCCGAAGCCACCAGCACCAGCAAAAACAGCACGGCGGTGATCAGCTTCATCATATTGGGGGGCAGGCCCAGACTCAGCGCCATGGCGATGCACAGCTTGTAGAGAACGCTGCCAACAATCACGGCGGTGGTCCCCTTCACAAAGCTGAGCCGGCGGAACAGGGCCACGCCAATAATCACCGAGGCAAGGCCGAACACCACCTGCCCGGTGCCCATGGTTGCGGAGAAGCTGCGGGTTTCGTGGCACACCAGCGCGCCGCCCAGAGCAACCAAAGCGTTTGAAAGCACCAGACCCTGGAGCTTCACGTTGCCTCGGTCCTTGGCAAGGGAGGTGACAAGCGCGGCGTTGTCCCCCACTGCCCGGAGAAGCAATCCCGCCTTGGTGGCAAAAAATGCGTCCAGCAGGAGCTTCACCGCGAGAACGACCACAAGCGCCACAATCAGCTTTCGGTACGTCAGGCTCAGGCCCCCCAGCAGTGCCATGGTCGGCCCTGCGGTAAAAATGGTGTCCACGCTCCGCTCCACTGTCAGGTTGGAGCCTGCAATCTGCAAGTTGATGGAAAACAGGGCCGTCATGGTGATGATGCCCGCCAGCAAATCCCGGACGCGGAGCTTCACGTGAATAAAACCGGTAAACAGCCCCGCCAGCGCCCCCACCCCAAGCGCCGCAAGCAGCGTCAGGTACGGATTACAGCCCCGGGTCAGAAGCACGGCGGTCACCGCCGCCCCAAGAGGAAAGCTGCCGTCCACACTCAGATCGGGGAAGTCTAGAATGGAATAGGTGATGTACACGCCGAATGAAATCAGCGCATAAATCAGCCCTTGTATCAGGGTGCCCACAATCAGGTCGGTCATGCGCGGCCCCTCCTTTTCAAGCATTTTTACATTGGGAACAAAACGCGCCGCGCGGTACTCCGCCGCTTTCGCGGCAGAGTACCGGCGCAAGGCTTTGCGAATTTAAAATCAGGCGGCTGTGTCAACCTTCACCGCGCCTTGGGCGATGTCAGCGGGAAGGGCAATGCCCATGCCGTCCAGCGCGTCGGAATTGACATAGTTGCTGTAAGATGCAATGGTTTCAAAGGGGATGTCGGCGCAGGCGGCCTCGCCCCGGATGACCTTGGCGGCCATGGCGCCGGTCTGGCGGCCCAACTGGACATAATCGATTCCGGCGGAAGCAACACAGCCCAGCTTCACCTGCTCGATTTCAGAGCCGTACACGGGCACGCCCGCCTCGTTGGTTTTTTCCAGAATGGCGGCCAGAACGCCCACCACGTTGTTGTCGGTGAGGTTGGAGAAGCAGTCCACCTTGCGGGAAATCAGGGTGTCCGCGCCCTGAGGCACCTCCGCCTGCGCGGTGACGCCCACGGCGTCAATGGTGAAGCCGTAGTCCCCGGCCTTGGCCTCATACTCGGCGACGGCGGACACAGAGTTAGGCTCGCTGGTGGTGTAGAGAATGCCGATGGTCTTGGCATCGGGCTGCAAGGCCCGGATGAGCTGAAGCTGGGCGCCCACCGGCAGCGCGTCGGACGTGCCGGTGACGTTGCCGGAAGCAAGTCCGGCAGCGGCGGGGTCGGTGACGGCCACGAAAATCACGGGGATATCCTTCTCCTCGGCGGCGGCGTAGCAGGCCATGGCGGAGGGAGTGGCCACGCCTACCATCATATCCACATTGTCTGCGGAAAACTTTCCGGCAATCTGTGTGTTCACGTTGTCGTCAAACCCGCCGTTCTGATAGTCCACGGTGTAGTCCACGTTCTCCACAAGGCCCGCCTCCGTCAGGCCCTGAAGGAAGCCCTCCCGGCAGTTGTCCAAAGAGGCGTGCTGCCCGTATTGCAGCAGGCCGATTTTAAAGGGTTCCTTGCCGGAGGAAGACCCGGCTGCAGAGGAGGAAGCGCCGCTGTTGCCGCAGGCGGCAAGGCTCAGAGCCATGGCGGCGGCGAGGGCAAATGTCAAAAACTTTTTCATCGTTCAATTCTCCAATCTGTTTTATAAAAATTCAAAGCTTGTGCAAAGGCTTCTTGGGGACGGTTTTCAAGCCGCGCCATCGGCGCCATCGTTTCTCATGCATACGGTTCCCTCCCTCAAAAATACAACAAAAAAGCCCTGCCCCAATCTTTATTGGGACAAGACTTTCATCCTGCGGTACCACCCAAGTTGGCGCAAAGCGCCCGCTCGTTTCACGTACTTGACATACGCGCCGTGTGGATAACGGGTACGGGTCCCGTCGGTCGCTACTCGCTCTGGCTTTCGCTCCGCCCTCGGCAGTCCATTCGGCTGGGGTTCCCTGCCGCGATCTCACCGTCCGCGACTCTCTTAAAGGGCTGGCCCTCTGGCTTACTTCTCTGCCTCACAGGTTTTTGATTGATTGTTTTGCATTATATGCGGGTCTTCTCTGTTTGTCAACCGTCAATTTTTACAAAGCCGGGACCGCCACAGCCCCACGCTTCATAAAAAGCGACTTCCCATCTCTCTGCCGGGTACTTTACGGGCAAGGCCGGGCGCTTCCCGTCACAAGGTGCAACGCTTTACGGGCCAAGGTCCGGCGCTTCGTGTGCAAGGCTTGCCGCTTCACATACAAGTTTCGCCTCTTTACAGGCAAGGCTATGCACGGCAAAAACGCAGGCTGCGCGGCATTTCCCCGTGCCGCTTTCCCTCGGACAGCCCTTCCCTGCTCCGCTTTTTCCCGGGCGGGGCAGGTTCGCCCCGCCCGGAAAGCAATTGCGTCAGGAGAGCAACACCTGATCCGACTCCTCCTGCACCCCGGCCACCTCCGCAAATTTTTGCAGCAGGTCCGCCTTGGTGAGCTTTTTCTTT
>JAEWML010000026.1 GCA_023393155.1 Bacillota bacterium | reverse complement strand
CACCCCCCCCCCCGGCCCCCCGGGGGGGGGGCCGGGCGGGGGGTGTTTCTTTAAAGCACCTTGCTCAAAAAGTCCTGAAGGCGGGGATGCTGGGGGCGGCTGAAAATATCCTCGGGACTGCCCTGCTCCAAAAGCTTGCCGTCCGCCATGAACAGCACGCGGCTGCCCACCTCCCGGGCAAAGCCCATCTCGTGGGTAACCACCACCATGGTCATCCCCTCTCGGGCAAGGCCCTTCATCACGTCCAGCACCTCGCCAACCATCTCCGGGTCCAGCGCGGAGGTAGGCTCGTCAAACAGCATCACCTCCGGCTCCATGGCAAGGGCGCGCACAATGGCTACCCGCTGCTTCTGACCGCCGGAGAGCTGGATGGGATACGCCCCAGCCCGGTCCTTCAGGCCCACCCGATCCAGCAGGTTCAGAGCCTTTTCCTCCGCCTGCTTCTGGCTCATATGCCGCACCTTGATGGGTGCCAGCGTCATGTTCTCCAAAATGGTCTTATGGGGAAACAGGTTAAAATGCTGAAACACCATGCCCATTTTCTGGCGGTGCTCGTCGATGTTCAGCCTCACGGTCTTCCCCTCCGGGGTTTTCATTCGGGACTTGGTGATGTCCACCCCGTCAAAAACGATGGACCCGTCCGTGGGCGCTTCCAGCAGGTTCAGGCTGCGCAAAAACGTGGATTTTCCGGAGCCGGAGGGGCCGATGACCACCATCACATCTCCCCGGTTGATATCCACCGTCACGTTGTCAAGGGCCTTGATGGCGCCCTTGTTGTAGTATTTTTTCAGTCCGGCGACCCGGATCAGACTACCGCTTGTCGCCACGGCTCATCCTCCTCTCGAAGTGCGCGATGATCTTGCTGGTGGGGAAGGTCAGGCAGAAATAAAGCGCGGCCACCACCAGCAGCGGCTCCAGAATCCGGAAGGAGCCGGCCTGCGCAGCCTTCACCGCGGCCATCAGGTCCGCCACGCCGATGGTAAAGGTGACGGCGGATTCCTTGATGATGGTGACAAACTCGTTGCCGATGGCGGGCAGTATGTTCTTGATTGCTTGAGGGAGCACGATGTAGCGCATGTTCTGTCCCTGCGTGAGGCCCAGAGAGCGGGCGGCCTCCGTCTGTCCCCCTTCAACGGACTGGATGCCCGCCCGGATGATTTCGGACACATACGCCCCGGAGTTCAGCGCCAGCGCCACCACGCCGGGGAGAAAACGGTTCAGCTTTACAAAGCCCAGAATGGTCACTGCGGGCAGGTTGATGACATCCTTGTGGAACAGCACCTGATACACGATGAACAACTGCACCAGCAAGGGCGTTGCCCGGAAAATCTCCACATAGACGGTGGCAATAAAGCTGACGGGGTTGAACCGGCTCAGCGCGAATAAAACCCCCTGCTCCCGCAGGCGGCCCTGCTGATCCAGCGCCAGAAACCGCAGGGGCCTTATATCGGACATACGCATGACGGCCAGCACCAAAGCCAGCACAAAGCCAAGAATCACGGTGAAAAAAGAGAGATAGATGGTGCACAGCATTCCTTCCTTGAACATGCCGGAATACTGAAATACGGCTTCAAAGCCCGCTTTGGAGACATTCATCATGGGGCTCCTTTCGGATAATGATGGGATTGGCAAGCCTGTGAACGGCGCAATTCCTCCCCGCCGGAATGGGGGGAGGAATCGCGATTATTGCAAACGGGTGCTCAGCCCGCCTGAGAAGAAGCGGCGGCAGAGGAAGCGCCGCCTTCCAGCAGGCCCTCGTGAATGTTGCCGCCGGCCTGCTCGTTGGCGGTGGTAACAAAGTCGTCCATGGAGCCGTCCGCCAGCGCGGCGGCGACAGCCTCGTTGACGCCAGCAAGCAGGGCAGCGTTGCCCTTCTGCACGCCCACAGCGGAACCCTCTACGTCATAGGGTACATCGAAGGCCACATACAGGTCGGGGTAGTTCTTGGCATAGCTCTCGGCCACCACCGTTTCGATGAAACCGGCGTCCAGCTTGCCGCCCAGCAGCTCGGAAACCACGTCGGTCACCTTGGCAAGCTGGATGATGTCGGCGTCGGGCGTGTTCTCAGCCGCCAGCTTATACTGGATGGAACCCAACTGCGCGCCGATGGACAAAGAGGGGTCGTTCAGCTCCGCCACGGAAGCCCACTTGTCCTTGTTGGCCTGCGTCACTACCAGAGACTGGCCGCCTGCGTAATAAATGTCGGAAAAGTCCATGGCGTCCATCCGGTCGGGGTCGGGGCTGAGGCCGGCCAGACCAATGTCCACGTTACCGGCATTCAGCTCGGCCAGCACGCCGTCAAAGTCCATGGGGACGATCTCCAGCTCCAGATTCAGATAGTCGGCAATGTACCCGGCCAGCGCCAGGTCAAAGCCCGCAAGCTGGGCGTCGCCGTTTTCATCGATGGCGTAGAACTCATAGGGCGCAAAGTCGGGCGAGGTGGCCACGGTCAGCTTGCCGGGAGTCACCGTCTGGATACCGGCCTCGGCGGAGCCGCTGCCGACGGACCCGGAGGGCGCGGAGGAACCGGCGGATCCACCGGAATTTCCGCAGGCTGCAAGGGACAGAGCCATTGCAAGGCTCAGTGCAAGTGCAAAAAACTTTTTCATCAAATTCGCATCCTTTTCCAAAATCTGCTTACCCGCACAGCGGGCGTTATTCACTCTTTCCGGGGAAACCAAGCTTCCTCCCCAAGGCTTGCTATACCTTATCACGCCAAATGCACAATGTCAATACTTTTCCACAAAAAATGTATAATTATTTGTTAAAATCCAACCATTCCTCGAAATCGTACAGCATTTCCGCTATAATACGAGTGACTCATTGTGCGTTTTGACGATTCTCTTCTGTATGCTTTTTGCATATATACACATCTCACTGCATAGGGACCTTTTACCTCCCAAAATTTCCGGCCACAGGCATCTTCCAAATTGTCTAGCGGGGCGCCATCAGGTGGTGCAGGGCGGCGTCCAGCCCGTCGATGCTTAAGGGGAACATGGGAATTTCCTGACGGATTCTGCGGATGGTGTGGCTCCCCCTGGTATAGTCCCACAGCTCCTGAGGGACAGGATTCAACCAGGCCGTGTGGGCCGATTTTTCCGCAAAGCGCCGCAGCCAGACGATGCCGGGCTCTTGATTTGTCCGGTAATAGTCCAGACTTCCGCCCTGTCTCAAAAGCTCTTCCGGAGCCATGGCCCCGTCCCCCACAAACAGGATTTTCCATGAGGAATTCAGCTTTGAAAGCACGCCGCTTGTGCCCTCGCTCTCCCTGTAATAACACTCCGGGGTGGTAAACAGCTCGTCGTACACACAGTTGTGGAAATAATAGGTTTTCAGCTCCTTGAAGTGGCTGGCCTCGTGGACCGCGTGGAAAAGCCTTGCGCACAGGCGGGAATAGGACCACATGGAGCCGCCGGAGTCAAACAAAAGCAGTAGCCGCACATCGTTTTTCCGGGGCCGGTCGAATTGCAGCTTCAAAAAACCGCCGCTGTCGCAGGTGGCCTGCACTGTCTCGTCCAGCATAAGCTGGTCTTTCGGCCCGTCTCCCTTTACCGTCAGGTTCCGCAGGCGGCGAAACGCCATTTGAAACTGCCGCAGCCCCAGCGCCGCGTCCTGTCGAAAATCCCGATAATCCCGCTCCGCCGCCACCTGCACAGCGCTTCTGTGCCGCCCCGGTCCGCCGATCCGTATTCCCGCAGGGTTATAGCCCCCATGGCCGAAGGGAGAAATTCCGCCGGTGCCCACCCATTTGCTGCCGCCGTCGTGGCGCTCCGTCTGCTCGGCAAGGCGCTCCGCCAGCATTTTTTTCAGCTCTTCAAGGTTCAGTCCTCCGCCAAATTGAGCATCCACCTGGTCTTTATTAATCTCCCTCTGCTCAGCCGCCTCTGCAAGCCAGCTCAAAAACTCCTCCGGCAGCTCCCGGACGGACTCCACATCGTGGAAATACTCCGCAAAGGCCAAATCAAACCGGTCAAAATCCGCCTCGCTTCTGGCTAAAATACAGCGGGCCAGCCGGTAAAAATCCGTCAATTGGGAGCCGTGCAGCCCCAGCCGCAACGCCTCCATCAGCGTGAGCCACTCGTTTAAGGATACGTCCAGCCCGTGTCGGCGCAGGGCGTAAAAAAATCCCGTAAACATCCGCTCACCGCCGCCCAATGGCGTCCATATCCTCTGTCTTTTTCAGCAGAACGCCTGCAAAGGGCAGCGTTTTGCGCAGCAACTCCGGGTTCACGCCGCCGATGCTCAGGGCCTGCACCCAGTCCAACAGCTCGCTGGTGGAGGGCTTTTTTTGCAGGCTGCGGCTCCGCAGGGCGTAAAACTGCTCCAGCGCCTGATCCAAAAGCTGGCTGTCCAGCTCGGGATAGTGGGCGCGGACAATCTGCTCCATCATGGGCGCGTCGGGGAAGGCAATATAGTGGAAGATGCAGCGGCGCAAAAAGGCGTCCGGCAGCTCCTTTTCCGCGTTGGAGGTGATGATGACGATGGGCCGGTGCTTCGCCCGGACAGTTTCCTTCGTCTCCGGGATATAAAACTCCATGCGGTCCAGCTCCCACAAAAGGTCGTTGGGAAATTCCAGATCGGCCTTGTCGATTTCGTCAATCAGCAGGACCACCTGCTCCCCGGCTCGGAAGGCCTCTCCCATTTTCCCCAGCTTAATATATTTCCGAATGTCGTTCACACCGCTCTCGCCAAACTGGCTGTCATACAGGCGGGCCACGGTGTCATAAACGTATAGCCCGTCCTGCGCCTTGGTGGTGGACTTGATGTTCCACACCATCAGCTCCATTCCAAGAGACTCCGCCACTGCTTGCGCCAGCATGGTTTTTCCGGTGCCCGGCTCGCCCTTGATCAGCAGAGGCTTTTGAAGCGCGCGGGCGATTTCCGCCACCCGCAGCAGCTCCGGCGAGGCAATATAGTCCTTTGTGCTGTTCAGTTCTTTCATAGTTCCTCCAGGTAAGATTTCAAAAAAGTTCGGCAAGGGGCTGCCGCGAGAATTGCGGCAGCCCCTCTTCTTGTTTTTCAGCAGCTTGCCGGTATTCCCGGCGCAGTGAGATTCTGTCTCCCGTCCTCCTCCGATGCAAAACCAGCAAAGCGTTTGCGCCCGAATCAGGAGGCGGAAGAAAGCGAAGTGTCGTTTTCGCCGCAAGCGGAAACGAAGCGCAGAGGACTTTGCTCTAAAACCGCTTAGCCGAAGAGCTTCAGCAGGCAGCCGGCGGCCACCGCGGAGCCAATCACGCCGGCCACGTTGGGGCCCATGGCGTGCATCAGCAGGAAGTTGGAGGGATTGTATTTCTGGCCCACCATCTGAGACACGCGGGCCGCCATGGGAACGGCGGACACACCGGCGGAGCCGATGAGGGGATTGATTTTGCCGCCGGAGAGGACGCACATCAGCTTTCCAAACAGCACGCCGCAGGCGGTGGCAAAACAGAAAGCGATGAGACCGAGAATAATAATCTTAATGGTATCCCAACTGAGAAACCGGTCATACACCGCAGTTGCGCCAACAGAGATGCTGAGAAAAATGGTGACAATGTTCATCAGCGCGTTCTGTACGGTATCGCTGAGGCGCTCTGTCACGCCGCACTCCTTAAAGAGGTTCCCCAGCATCAGGCATCCCAGCAGAGGCGCCACGGAGGGCAACACCAGACAGGTGACAATGGAAACCATAATCGGGAAGACAATTTTCTCGGTTTTGGATACAGGACGCAGCGTATCCATCTTGATCTTCCGCTCTTTTTCCGTGGTCAGCAGCTTCATAATGGGCGGCTGAATCAGAGGAATGAGCGCCATGTAGGAGTAAGCCGCAATGGCAATAGGACCCAGATACTCCGGTGCCAGAATCTTGGTCAGCCAGATGGCGGTGGGCCCGTCGGCACCGCCGATGATGGCGATGGATGCGGCAACCTTGGGCGCAAAACCCATAGCGGTAGCCATCAGCAACGCCACGAAAATGCCGCCCTGCGCCGCCGCCCCCATAAACAGAGAGGACGGACGGGCAATCAGGGGGCTGAAATCCGTCATGGCACCCACGCCCATGAAAATCAGAGAGGGATAAATTCCGGTCTTCACGCCGATATACAAAAGGTCAAGCAGACCCCCGTCGTGAAGAACGGTGCCATAGTTCACGTCCACACCCCAAAACTCAGGGTGAAACACACCCGATCCGGGAAGATTCGTCAGCAGCATACCAAAGGCAATGCCAACCAGCAACAGGGGTTCAAACTTCTTTACGATGCCAAGATACAGCAGCACGCAGGATACAACGATCATGATCATCTGCCGCAAATCCATCGTAGCAAAGCCCGACGTACCCGCAAGCCCCGTGATCGTTCCAGTTATTAAATCCATTCGGAAAGCTCCTTTCCGATTAACCCAGCTGAACCAACTGAGCGCCGGCGTCAAACTGGTCGCCGAGCTTAATGAACACCTGCGACACCGTGCCCGCACAGGGAGCCATGATTTCGTTTTCCATCTTCATGGCCTCAAAGGTCAAAAGAACCTGCCCGGCAGTGACGGAGTCGCCCACCTTGATGGGAAGAGACAGCACCTTGCCCGCCATGGGGGCGGTAACGGTGCCCTCTCCTGCGGCGACGGGAGCAGCAGCAGGCGCTGCGGCAGGAGCAGGAGCCGCAGCGGGAGCGGGAGCCGCAGCGGGAGCGGGAGCAGCGGCAGGAGTCACGCTCTGGATGCGGGGCGCGGCGGCGGAAGCGGATGCGTCGTTCTCAGCCACCTGAACGTCATAAGCCTTGCCATTGACGGTAATCGTATAAGCTCTCATGTCAATTTCTCCTTAAAAACAAATATGAATTTTATTTTTCTTTCAGCTTGGAATCAAAAGACGTTCAGTCCAAATCCCGCCCGTTGCGGACAAAGGGGTTGCGGCGTGCCCGCTCATATTCCGCGACGGCCGCGGAAAGAATCGCGATCAGCTCCGCGTCGTCCTGCTTTGGCGCAGCCGCCGGGGCGGGCGCGGTTCCAGCCGGGGCTTTGACAGGCGCGGCCTTACCTGCGTTTCGGGTGGCTATCTTGCCGGACACAATCAGAATTACATAGAGCAGCAGCAAAACTGAAAACACAACCAGCATACTGGCAACGCTGACGATGCCGGCCTGCCCCATGGTCATACTACCTTCAATCATACATTCACCTTAAGAAGCAAACGCTTTCCTTTCTTCGTTCATTTGTCTTCTTTTCGGGAGAAGACCTTTCCAAACGCGGTGATAATCGCATAAAGCGACAGCAGGACAACGAACACCACCGCCATACTGACAAGACTGACGATGCCTGCCACACCCAGACTCATACTACCGTGAATCATAATTCACCTCAAGAAGCATCCGCTTCTTTTTCTTATTTGTTCATCAGACTGTCCCAGTCGCGGATGATTCTGGGCGTCATCATGTGGTGGAAGGGGCAGATAGACTCGGGATTCTGATAAGCCGCGCCCACAAACGCGCAGATATAGTTGCGCAGCTTGGGCATCTCCACAATCTCGTCCACCAGACCGGTCTTGGCGCAGGAAGCGGGGCGGGACTTATCGGCATACTCCTGAATCAGTTCGTTCATTTTGTCGATGGTGGGCTGGATATCCTTGCCCTCCTTCTTGTCCTTGACAAGGCGGCGGGAATACATGGCCGCGGCGGCGGTTTCGCCGTGCATCACGTAGATTTCGGTGGCGGCGGTGCCGATGCTGAACACGTTGCGCGCGTTCCCCTGCGGTCCGCCCATGACATAGTGGGCGGCGGCGGTGCCCTTGCGCAGGGTAATCTCCATCTGGGGGACCTTCGCGTTGTGGATGGAGTAAATCAAAGACTGGCCAAGGCCCAGCAGCTCCGCCTTTTCGGCGGGGTCGCCCACGTCGATGCCGGTGGTATCCTGCATCCACACGATGGGCAGGCGGTCCCGGCCGCACATGGTGACAAACTCGCTCATCTTAATCAGGCCCTGACGGTACAGCTTGCCGCCCACGCCCACGGAGCCGGCCTCCCGGTACTCGGGATAGCCGGGAATCAGACCCTGGTAGTTGGCCACCACACCGGTGAGCAGTCCGTTGATCCGGGCAAGGCCGCAGACAATTTCGGGACCGTAGCCCTTCTTGAACTCCATAAACTCGCTGTTGTCAAACAGGCACGCCAGCACTTCCCGGATGTCATAGGCGCGCTTCTGGTTGGCGGGCACGCGGGTATAAAGCTCTTCGCCCTGATGCTGAGGCTCCATGGGGTCCGCCACCCGGAAGAAGTTTTCGTTGTAACCGGGGATGGCGTCCATATACTTCTTGATGGCGGTCAGAACGCCCTCTTCGCCGGAGTAGACCTCGCGGAAGAAGCCGGTTTCGCCAAAGTGGATGTGTACCGCGCCGGGAGGATCGATCTTCCCGGCCTTCTGAGTGGCGTCGATCAAGGCCTCGGCGGCCTCTTCATCCACATAGCCCTTGGGATTCATGCCGCCCACGATGCCCGCGCCGCCCACGGCCATATTGGCCTTCTCATGGGCGATGAGGATGGTGGGGCTGATGGCGTGATAGCCGCCGCCGGCGGGGTTGGTTCCGTAAATGCCCACCAGCACGGGAATGCCCATCTGCTCCAGCTCCGCGTGGCGGTAGAAGGGGGTGCCGCCCGTGACGCGGCCCGCGAAGACCTTTTCCTGCTCATCCAGCTTCACGCCGGAGCAGTTGAGCACATACACCAGAGGAATACGGAGCATCTTGGCAATGTCCGTGGCCCGGGTCAGCTTCAGGGCCTGACCGGGGACCCACGCGCCCGCCAGCTTCTTGTTGTCGGAGGCGATGACCACCGCCCACTTGTCCTGAATTTTGCCCATGCCGATCAGCACGCCGGTGGAGCCGTCCTTGTTCTTCTCGGGGTTATACAGGCTGTCCAGCGGGCACCAGGTGCCCTCGTCCACCAGAAGGTTCACCCGCTGGCTCGCGGTCATCTGCCCGGCCTGATTGAGGGATTCGTCGCTGCGGCCGGCGGCCAGAGTGGCCTCCACCTCGGCGTTATATGCGGCTTCGACTTCCCGCAGGGTCTTCTCGTTTTCCTCGTTCGCCGCTTGAAGCGGCGTTCCCAGTTGAGGCATGTTCTGGAAATAGGAAGGCATGGAATAGCCAAATGCGCTCATATCGTACCACCTTATCATGTAATTTGGCCGCGGGCGGAAAAGCGGGACGGCAGCCCGGCCAACCGGCCGTCCCGCGCAATTCAAGCTTTTATCTTTTTCTCAGAGAGAAATCACATCCGCAAACGCCTGAATGGCGGTGCGCGCCTGACCGAAGTCCCGCATCTGCTGGTCCACGCCCAGCTTGATATGGGGAATTCCGGCCTCGTCCAGCGCCTTTTTCAAGGAGGGATACTCCATCTCCTCCGGGTCGCAGAACTGCTGCATAAACAGCACCAGACCCTTGGCTCCGCTCTCCTTCACCAGTCTCGCCACATACTCGCCCCGGCGGTTCTCGCTGGAGCTTTCATCGTAAAGCAGCACGTCGTAATCCTGATCGGCAAACTGCTGGGCCAGAGCTTCCATGGGGTCGCCCGTCTCCGGTGCGTCCACCCGGAAGGCCCGGGACTCGTGGGCCACGTCGTCGGCGGCGATGGCCACCTTGTTCTCCTCAAAAATCTCCAGCAGCTTGGGGTTGTCGCAGATGATGCCGGAGGTGACCACCTTGACGCCCTTCCAGTCGCACACGGGCAGGGCCTTCAGCTCCGCATTCAGCGCTTCCAGCTTCTCGGCGTGCTCCGCCTTGGGCATAAACCACGCGGCCTTCAGCACCGCGCTGCGCATTACGGGGGTAATCACGTCGCAGTGGTCGCTTGCAAGCTTCACAAACTCCCGGCGGGCGGCGCGGCTGCGGTTATAGACCTTAATGGCCTCCCGCAGGGCCTCGTCGGTGATGGGTGCGCCGGCAATCTTCTCCAGCTCGGTCTTGATATGGGTATACTGGTCCAGGCAGAATTTCTTGCCGTAGGCGGGTCTGCGGTTCTGGGGATGGGCCAGAAAAATGCAGGGCAGCTTCTCGCTCATGGCCACGCGGATGTTCTGGCTCATGGGGCGCAATGTGTCGCAGATGGTGGGGGTAATCACGCCGTCCAGCAGGTCCAGCGTACCGTCCAGCAGCATTTCAAGGTCCAGCTGGGCGATGGTGCAGTAAAACGTGGCGCAGTATTCCTTGGCCTGAGAAATGGTCTTGTCGTTGCTGCCCCACAGGCCGAAGGGCATCATCCCGGCGGCGGCCACCAGCTCCTCGGGCGCGTAATAGGGCATCACGCCGATACACTTTTTGCCCTCCGCCTTGTACTTTTTGATCTGCTCCTTGGGGTTTTCCGCCACGGCGGTAAACTCCTTTACAATCGCTTCGATGCTCATGCCCTGGCCTCCTTCTGCTTCATGTTCTCCTCCATGGCCTCCACCAGACCCTGTACGCGGGTTTCATACTGGGCCTCGTTGAAGTTGCGGGGGTCGGCCTGATCGCCGTCGAATCCGGCGCAGGGAACGCCCAGATCCTTTGTGAAGCGGCGCTGCATCTCGGCCATATAGCCGGACCAGGGCTTGCAGGAGCGGTTGTAGTGGACCAGCACGCCGTCCACCTTGTTGTCCCGGCAGATCTCCTCGCGCCAGTCCACGCCCTGTTCGATGCAAACGCTGTTGGGCGCCTTGCAATAGGCTCTTGCCATGTCGTCCAGATCGTCGTACACAAAGCCGAAGGCGGGGGCGTACACCACGGCGGTGACATTGACGCCGTTGGCCTTCAGGGGCTTGAACAGAGCCTTCAGGTTGGGCCAGCAGGGGATGCCCTCGAACATAATGCGGTACTTCTCGGGGAAGGGCGCGGTGGTGGTGCCGTTTTTCACGTGCTCCTCCAGCTCGGTGGCCAGCAGCTCAAAGGCCTCGGCCGTCTCCACCTTGCCACGGGCGGTCACCACGTCCGCCATGTGGTTGAACAGGTCAAAGCCGCTCATGGGTGAGGGCTTATACTGCAAATAGTCGCACACCTTCAGCCATGCCTTGGCAGTGCGGTTTGCGTTGGCGCAGGCCTGCTCAAACTTCTTCTCGTCAAACTTCGTCCCGGCGATTTTTTCCATCTGGCGGATGGCGTCGTCAAACTGGCCGCGGATATAGGCCACCTGAGAATCGCTGACGGTGACCTCGTTGTTGTAGGGCACGTCAATCATGATGAGAGGGATGTTGTGCATCCGGGCGATGTTCTCGTACCACTTGGTCATGCAGTTGCAGATGTTGTTGCAGCAGAGCACAAAGTCCGGCATGGGGACCCGGCGGGACTCGTTGGTCGTCTCCACCCCGGCGGAATAGGCAAGGGAAATTCGGGCGTAGCCGCAGATGTCCGGGTCATAGCCCAAAGACTCCGCCGCCTCGCACATCCGCTGCCCGTCGTGCTGGGCGCCGATACCGGCGGCCTGGTTCTCCGGGTAGACCACGGCCAGACCCAGCGCCTCGGCAATCTCGCAGGGGAACTTGGACGAGGACCAGCCCACGGGGCGGCCTGCCTCCTTCGCCTCCCATGCGGCGGCGTACACCTTGCTCACCACGTCCCGAAGGGCCTGCGTACCGGGGCTGGCCGGCTTGGGGGCCTTCTTTACGGGGGCCGCCTCTGGGGCGGCTGCGGTGGTTTTTTCGTTTTCAGCCATGAATATATCCTCCGTTTCTCATAAGCTTGCGTTTCTTTTCCTGATATTGCGCCGCATCCCGGGCGGGATGGGCGCGTGGTTCCCCTTTCGGGTTCACTTGCCGATTATTTGGAAGCCTTCTGCCAGGCATACAGCGCCGCGCCCAGCGCGCCGTTGTACTGCGTCAGGGGCGAGGTGAGAATGGGGTGACCCAGCACCTCCTGCAAGGCGGAAACGATCCCGCCGTTCTGCGCGACGCCGCCGGTCATCACCACCGCGTCCCGCACGCCGATGCGCTTGGCAAGCCCCACCACCCGGGAGGCCACGGACTTGTGGATGCCGTTGATGATGTCCTTCTTGTCGCTACCCTTGGCAAGCTGGCTGATCACCTCGCTCTCGGCGAACACGGTGCAGGTAGAGCTGATTTCCACGTTTTTGGTGGACTGTGCGCCAAGGGTCGCAAGATCCTCCACCTTTACCTCCAGCACCCGGGCCATCACGTCCAGAAACCGGCCCGTGCCGGCGGCGCACTTATCATTCATGGCAAAATTCACCATCACGCCGTTTTCAATCTCCAGCACCTTCACGTCCTGTCCGCCGATGTCGATGACAGTGCGGACCTGCGGAAACAGGAAAAACGCACCCTTTGCATGGCAGCTCAGCTCGCTCATCTGGTGGTCCGCCACGTCGTCCAGAGAGTTGCGGCCATAGCCGGTGGCCAAGATGAAGGCCATGTCTTCCTTCTTCATCCCCGCAGCATCCAGCACCTCTGCAATGGCGCGGCTGGGTCCGCTGGTGCCCGCGCCCACGCTCACAAGCGACTTGGCCACGATGTCCTTCCCGTCCCTCATGATCACGCATTTGGAGGCGGTGGACCCCACGTCGATGCCCATTGTATAAATCTCACTCATAAAAAGCAGCCTCCTTTGGGGCAATGGGGAACGCAACCCCGTGTTTTCCCCCGCGCTTTGGAACACATCCACCCTGAATCCGCGAAAGTCCTTTGAAACAGGTGGTTTTTTGATGATTCCACAGCCTTAGAATACCATATGGGGGCAAATTGTAAATACTGCCGCGCGTTAAAAAATTAGCATATATTGCTTTTTGCTTCGTCTGCTCTCACAATTTTGCCCAGTTCAAACCAAAAAAATTGACAGATTGTCAAATAAATTGACCGGACGCAACCAATCTCCGGGTAAAAACCGGCCGCCAGCCGAAAGCAATTTCAGCGGGCGGCCGGAAAATTGGGTCGGCGCAGCTCGGGCGCCGCGCCCCCCCAAAATTGCCTCAGATCTTGTTGGCGGGGCAGACTGGAGGCCGCCCATAGCACAGGTTGACAAGATCGGTGGCGCAGGAGGTACAGCAGTTAATCACGGATTCCTCGGTGGAAGCGGCGGTGTGAGGCGTGAGGACCACGTTTTCCATATCCAACATCTGGCGGCTGTTCTCGCTGAGCGGCTCCGGCTCAAACACGTCCAGTCCCGCGCCGAACAGCACGCCGGTTTTCAGGGCCTCCACCATTTCTTCCTCGTAAATCAGGCCGCCTCGGGCCACGTTCAGGAAAATGGCGCGGGGCTTCATCATTTTAAACTGCTCCATGCCCACGGTTTTCTCCGTGGAGGGCATCAGGGGCAGATGAATGGAAACAAAGTCGGCGGTCTTCCAGATTTCGTCGGCGTTGTCCTTCAGCTCAATGGGAAGGCCGCCCAACTGCTCCTTGGTAACATAGGGATCATAGCCGATCACCTTCATTCCAAGTCCATTGATGCATTTGCCTGCAAAAATCTTCGCGATTCTGCCGCAGCCCAGCAGGCCCAGGGTCTTCCCCTCCACCTCCACGGTGTTTTCAAGGCCCATGCGCACATAGAAATTGCCGCTGCGGAACTGCTTATCCACATAGCTGAACCGGCGGGCGGTCATCATCAGAAGCATCACGGCATGCTCCGCCACGGCGTTTGCATTGCCGGAGGGGGCGAACACCACCTGAATCTTTTTGGAAGTGGCATAGTCAAGGTCAATATTGTCCAGACCCGCCCCCTGCTTGCCGATGCCCTTCAGGTTGGGGCAGGCGTCGATCATGGCGGCGGTCACCGGCTCGGTGCGGCACATAATCACATCGGGCTGATACTCCTTCAGCTCCCGGAGATAAGTCTCCTCATCCAGACCACTTGCGACCTTCACCTCCACGTCGTTGTTGTTGAAGATTTGGGTCGCCACATCGCTGAGCTTGTTGGTGTAATAAGCCTTGTATTTCATGACTTGCGTTCCTCCAAAAATCCATTTTTCCGGGAGCGGCGGGTGTTCCCCGCCGCTCCTCTCATTTTATATATCACGTAGTATTATCATAGCCTACTCTTTTTAATTTTGCAAGTATTCCTGCAATATATTTTTCATTTTTCATAATTTCCGTCATTTCTGACGGGTTTTCAAATCCCTTTTCGTCATTTTGCAGAGCAAAATTCTCTGTATTTCCTAAAAATATAGGAAATACAGAGAATTCATGATACATATTGTGATTGTGGACAGATTACTTCCGCTCCCCCTGACTGAATCGCTTGGCATACTGCTTGGGCGGCAGCCCGGTCAGGGACGTAAAGGTGCGGATAAAGTGCTCGTTGCTCTGAAAGCCCACCATCTCCCCCGCGGTCTGCACCCGGTATCCATCCTGCAAAAGGCGGCGGGCCCGGAGAATGCGGGTATTGATGACATATTCCATGACGCTGAAGCCCGTGGCCTCCTTAAAGCAGTGGCTCAGGTAATATTTGCTGATAAAAAATTCCGAAGCCACCCGCTCCAGCGTCAGCTTCTCCGCCAGATGCTCCTGCAAATAATCCAGCACCGCGCTGATTTGCAGCGCGCCCTCCCTGCTTCCGGGGTCGGAGGGGCGCTCGATCTGGCACAGCTCGTCCGCCCACCGGCGGACCGGCGCCATGGACAGCGCCTGAAGCAAGAATTCCGACAGAAGCAGCATCTGGTTCAAATCAGAGCCGAAGCCCGCGTTCTTGCGTCCCTGCTCCCAGTCCAGCCGCTTTAAAAGGGTCAGCAGCTCATTGTATCGATTTCCCGTATCCACCATCCGCTCGGCCTCCTGCACCCGGCGATAGAGGTCGGTCCGAGGGGTGGAGATGGCATGAATCGTGGGAATGGGCACGTGAAGCACATACCGCTCATAGGGCTCGGAGGCCAAAGTTTTGTGAAGCGTGGCGTCCGGAAGAATAAACAGGGCCTCGGGGTGCAGAGAATAGACCTGATTCTCCACAAACATCTCTCCGCCCCGGGAGACGGGCATCAAAAATTCAACGCTCTCATGAAAATGCGGGCGGTCCATATACCAGGAGTTATCCCGGCTCATCTTTAAATAAAACGGCTGCACCTGCATGCCGGAACCTCCTTCCGTCTCTGCCTGCAATGGCGCAAAATCAGGCAGCAAAACAATATCCGCTAATTTTTTCGCGCAAATGTTCCTTTACAGTCTTTTAACATATGGTACTATGATATATGATTTCCTATGAAAACACAAGCTTTTTTGTGTTATTCAGACAGAAAAACAATCAAGATGTGGAGGCAATCGTAATGGGAAAAGTTTGCACGCTCTCCGAAGCCGTAGCCCGGTACGTGAAGAGCGGAGACACCATCTGCTTTGGCGGTTTTACCACCAACCGCAAGCCCTATGCCGCCGTGTATGAAATCCTGCGCCAGGGGCAGAAGGATTTCACCGCCTGGGGCGGTCCGGCGGGCGGCGACTGGGATATGATGATCGGCGAGGGCCGCGTGAAGGCGTATATCAACTGCTATACCGCCAACTCCGGCTATACCAACGTCTCTCGTCGCTTTCGCGCCGCCATCGAGGAGGGCAAGCTGACCTTTGAGGACTACTCTCAGGACGTCCTGATGCTTCAGCTCCACGCCGCCTCTCTGGGGCTGCCCTTTCTGCCCGTGCGCCTGATGAACGGCTCCGGACTGACGGAACACTGGGGCATCAGCCGCGAGGAGCGGGAAAAAATGGACTCCGTGGACAATGACAAGTTCGTTTACGTGGACAATCCCTTCAACCCCGGCGAAAAGGTGATCGCCGTACCGGTGCCCAAGCTGGACTGCGCCGTCATCCATGTGCAGAAGGCCTCGCCCGACGGGACCTGCATTATCGAGGGCGACGAGTTCCACGACGTGGATATCGCCGTGGCCGCTAAACGGACCATTGTCACCTGCGAGGAGCTGGTTTCCGACGAGTACATTCGCCAGGACCCCACGCTGACCCGCATTTTCGGCATGTGCGTGGACGCGGTGGTTCATGCGCCCCACGGCGCATGGCCCGCCCAGTGCTACGGATATTACGACGTGGACGGCATAGCCATGACGGAGTATGACAAGGCCTCGAAATATCAGGACGCGGACGACGCAAAGCGCCAGCTTGCCAAGGCCGCCGAAAAGGCCCAAAAGGCCGCCGACAAGGACCCCGGCGACGCAAAGGCCGCCGAGAAGGCCCAGAAGGCCGCATCCGCCGCCAAGGGCGCGGAGGACGGCACCGCTGTTCCCGAAACCTTCCAGGACTTCCTGAACAAGTGGGTATACAGCGTGAAGACCCATGAGGAACTGCTGGATAAGGTGGGCGCAAGCCGCCTGATTTCCACCAAAAACGTACCCGGCCTTGGCTATGCCGGAAAAATTCCGGAAAGGACGTGCTGAAAATGCCTGATTATACAAATTATACCAAGCAGGAAATGCAGGCCTTCGCCATCGCCAAAAACATTCAGGCGAACCAGATTGTCATTGTGGGAACGGGCCTGCCGCTGATCGGCGCATCTCTGGCCAAGCGGATTATCTGCCCCTCCTGCCACCCCATCGTGGAGAGCGGCCTGATGGACTGCGACCCCGTGGAGGTGCCCCGCAGCGTGGGCGACAACCGCTTTATGGCCCACTGCGCCGTGCAGTGGCCCAACGTCCGCTTCATCGGCTTTGAGGCCAACGAGTGGCTTCATGGTAAAGACCGGCTCATCGCCTTTATCGGCGGCGCGCAGATCGACCCCTTCGGCAACGTGAACTCCACCTGCATCGGCGACTATCACCACCCCAAGACCCGCTTCACCGGGTCCGGCGGGGCCAACGGCATCGCCACCTACTGCAACACCGTCATCATGATGCAGCACCAGAAGCGCCGGTTTATCGACCGCATCGACTATGTGACCTCCTGCGGCTGGATGGACGGCCCCGGCGGGCGCGAGCGTGCGGGCCTTCCCGGCAACCGGGGCCCCCAGATGGTGGTGACGGACCTTGGCATCATGAAGTTTGACGAGGATACCAAGCGGATGTACCTCGCCTACTATTACCCCTTCTCCACCCCCGAGATGGTACAGGAGAACACGGGATTTGAAATCGACGTGAGCCGCGCGCAGTTGATGGAGGGCCCCGACCCCGAAACCATTCGCATTATCCGGGAGGAAATTGATCCCGGTCAGGCCTTTATCAAGGTCCCCAAGGAGAAATAAGCTTTTCCCCAAAAATTTTTGCCGTCCTGACGGCACGCACGAAAGAACCGCCTCCGGCGGTTCTTTCGCACACTTGCGG